>JAYYJC010000018.1:0-10000 GCA_036146655.1 Myxococcota bacterium
GACGGGTTGTTTGAGTTCACTTCATTGATGAAATAAGAGTTTCCAGCCAATTTCATCCATGAGGGATCGTTTTTGAGCGGTATTGTTAGGTACTGGACGGCTCGCCATGCGTTGGTGTCGCCTTCTTGAACCCGAATGACGGCTTCTAGCCAAAGGGTTATGGCACCCTCGGGATATTTGCCCCATGAAGCGTGTCGATCGACGATGCTTCCACCTTGTGGAAGCTTGTCCAGCGGGCTGTCAATTTCGGTACCATAGGTCTCGGAAACATACCCTCCAGTTGACCCTTGCGTGGCACTCTTTCCATTTCCAACCACTCGCTCTTGGCCTTGTTTGATGATGGACGGTGATTGCAGTCCGCTTTTATTTTTAGGGGCGTCTCCTTGTCCGAAGCCACATGCCAAGAAGAGGTTGAAAAGATTTACGAACATAAACTGCATTGAGAAGTCTCCTAACTAAAACTAGGTGTAACCCATCCGAGTCAACCATGAAGGTAGAACACATATTCTTCAGCATTAATCCAAATGACAGGGCTCTGTCCATTTCATTCTTAAGGTGCCGAAGGGAATCTCTTCCAGTCCATATTTATTCTATGCGTCTGGTCAAGCAGGTGTGAAATAACGGTTTGAGATTTGTCGGCCTGTTTTTTTTGTGCTTAAATGGGGTTCTCAATATGAGTTGGGGATGGTTGATTATGGTGGTGAGCTGTTCGTATAGCGGCCACATTCAGGTTGCGGTCAGTGAAGCGGTTCACCTATTGCGTGTGGCTCACTGCTCTTTTGTTCAAGCCAAGTGGGATAGGGATCATTCTACGGGCATACTGGTGTGTGTTCAAAGGAAATATCTGTGATCAAATTGTGGATGCTTTGGGTTTCGTTGAGTCTTGCTGCTTGGCCAGACAGTTATCCCCAGCGGGTTGCCATGATGGAAGCCTTCAGACTTCAGTTTGCCACTCCGGAGTATCCGGTCGAGACAACTGAAATTGCCCAAAAGTACGCTCGGGCATGTGAACTGGGTTTTTCGTTGGCTTGTAAGGCTGACAAATGGGGGCCTGAAACATCTGATCCAATTGGACAAGCCGCCCAAGTCTTTGGTCCTCAATGTCGGTCGAGCCAGTCGCCTTTGGCCTGTGTTCTACTTGCATTTGAACTCGGAACGGTGAATGGTTCATTCACGCAAAACGCACAAAACCCAACAAAGGCGAGGTCCCTGCTTAATCACGCATGCACTGATAAACTATACGCACCCGCATGCAGTTATTTGGGACACATGGAAAATTTAGGGCTTGGCGGTGCATTGGATTCACATTCTGCACAAGCGCATTTTGAAGAAGGCTGTAAAGCCAGAGATGCATGGGGATGTTATCAGTTGGGATTGCAACTGGACAGTCATGGGTTGGACAAAAGTGAGCAGTTGCTTCAACAAGCTTGTCAGGCAGGGATACGGCCGAGCTGCATTGCTTTTGCAAACAGCCGTTCGCGCCATGCCAGTTCTGATGAGGAGTGGGCCCAAATTGAACCCTACTTGAGTCAGTCTTGTGCGTTGCAGAACCAAGCCCATTGTGCTGTGTTGGGGACAATGAAAATGAATGGGCTTGGGGTGCCTAGACAGCCGGCAATTGCCAATGCACTGTTCGAATCTGCCTGTCAATCCAATGAAGTATCTGGTTGCATTGGCTCTGCTCAATATTACCAACACACCCAAAACCTAAAACTATCCGCTGCGCGGTTCAAGTCAGCTTGCGAACTTGGTCATGCTGCATCTTGCGCCGCCTATGGAACGCAATTGCTCCTTGGAGCTGAAGGGGATTCTGGTGTTGATGAGGGGGCCGTCTTCTTGAGGACCAGTTGTAGCGAAGGTGCTTTGGACGGTTGTCTTGGATTGGCCAACGCCTATCGCAATGGAATTGGAATTCAAAGCAACCTTGAGCAGGGCATTGAATATGCTCGAAGGGCCTGTAGAGGGGGGCTTGGCGCCGGCTGTACCCTAGAGGCTGAGATACAAGAAAAGCTGTCCTTGTGGGGGCAAGGAGATGCCTCTTCGTTGTATGAACAAGGGTGTTCGCTTGGTGATGGTCGTGCCTGTGGTGCATTGGCATTGAAGCGTTTGAAAACAGAAGGATTTACCACTCAGAATTCCAATGCCCTTACAAAAGGGTGTGACCAGGGCGACATGCAGAGTTGCCGTGTGTTGGGGGAAGAGGCATTGAAGAATAATCTCCCTTCTGCTCTACCCATGCTTAAAAAAGCATGTTTAGGGGGAGACAATGAGGCATGTTTAATTGGTGCTGAAGGGTTGTCAAAGCGACAGAATGTTGATGGAATGGCACGGTTGCTCGAAGAAGCCTGCCATCGGGGTTTTCCATCTGCGTGCGACCGCTTGAGGCCGATTGCCTTTGCAGCTGATTTTTCAAATCAGAGTAAATCCGCATTTTTGTCTTCTTTGTGTCAAGTTTGGTCCGTTGACAAAAGCAATCCCGAAGAAAATCACTTGTTGGCCGAAGTGAGTGGGGCTCAATTCTATATTTACATCGGCAATCACCGTAATCAAGATGTGTTGGCAGACCACGATCGAGATGAGATAACAACCCAAGGAAATATGAATATTGGGCAATCATATTGGCGAGTTTCCGGACAAAATCTTCAAACCAAAACAGACCAGTCTTGGGGTGAGTTGACAGAGGCACCTTCATCTTCCGATGTGCCATCTGACCTTATTTGGGGTGAAACTGAGGCAACCAATGAACTGTGGCAACAGGGTGCTGACTGGTCCAGTTCACTTGTATATGAAGTCCGATGGCCAACCACACAATCTGGCTCTTTCCGCCAAGATACGAATGGAACTTCTACCATTTCGGGTGCAGATGGCCGTGTGCAATATTCTCGAAACGAAGAAACCCTACAGGTCGACTCTGGTTGTGGGTTTGTGGTCCCACGCGCAGTCCTATTTACTGAGCATTGTTCTGAAGTTCAGGCCCTCATGGCAGGTTATCTTTTGTTGGATTGTCCTTCACGCCGTTGAAGTTGAACAATCACCTGATTTGTGAAGTATGAAACGCCTTTGTAGCGGTATGTCCAGTCATTTTCCATTAACCACTCTTGAAAGGCTTTAAATTCATCTTCTTGCCATTTTGGATTCATGATGTACTCGTCAAAAATGAGGACTGTTTCATCTTGTAGATAGGGCGTTATTGCATCCAAGACTGTTTTGGTTGAACTGTACAGGTCACAGTCGATGTTGGCCAATCGAATCGGGGATGGGTTTTTCTTCAGATAAGGTTCTACGGTGTCTTCAAACCAACCCGGAATCAATCTCACATTTGGGATCTCAGGGATGTACCCTTCTGTTGAATAGGCGCCTGCTGGCTGTTCGTGCCAAGCTGTTGGAAGCCCTTGGAAACTGTCAAATCCAGTGACAAGCGAGCCGGTCGCTTTTTGAATGATTTGAGTGCTGGTCCCGTAGCGCACACCAAACTCCAAGCATTGACCATTTTCGGGGGCCAACAGAGCGGCATATCTCAGCACACTGGCTGTATCTGCAAAGTACAGAGTATCTGTATCTGCATGCGATTGGATATGCTTTAAGCTGGCTTTCCAAGGTAGGAAGTGTGGCCCAACAAGGGCATTTAAATGCTGCTTCGCCTCAATGGGATTGGTTGAATAAATAGAGGCTGCCAGTAAAAAACGAGCCATGGGATGTTTGGGATCTCTCTTGAGTGCTTCTTCAAGCATTTGGGTGTGCTGAACAAGTTCTGTCCCAAGAGCGTTTGGAACGGTTGCTGCATACAAATGCACAATGTGATTTGCATCGTTCGGGGCGTATTGGTGAGCACGCGCAAAGCAGCCCGACGCATCTTCTCGATGTCCCATGTCTAGTAATGCAGCACCAAGCGTTCCCCAGCCGACTGAATGGATGGGGTTGGCTTTTAAGTGAGGGTACAGGAGTTCGCATGCTTCTGCTGGTCGACCTTGGACCTGCATAATTCCGGATAAGTTCACCGCATTTCGAATGGTGGGCTCATAAGTGTAGGCCTCTTGGAAATGCGCTTCAGCCTTTTGATTAAAACCCCAATTTTGATACAGAATTCCAATGTTGGTATGTGCTTCTACAAAATCAGGTTTAAGGGAAAGGGCTGCCAGTAGAGCCTGCTCGGCTTCTGAGTCTCTTTTTTGCAATCTCAGTGCGCTGGACATCAAAAATGGTATTTCTGGATCATTTGGCGCTTCTGCGGCAGCCTTTTGATACAGCACGATTGCTTGTGGTACTGCACCTTCTCGGTGATAACGGTGAGCCTGACTTTTAAGGTCTGTCATTATTGTCCAAGTGCAATGGCAAAACGGTGAACAAATTTTTCTTGAGCGCTGTTTTCAATGGCACCCGGTCGATGTTGTCGAATGGTGTCAATTGCCTTTGCTGGATGTTCACCGAGTTTTACAAGTGTACAAGCTGAGAGTGTTCCCGCTCGGCCCAAACCACCTCTGCAATGAAACACTACATTTTGCCCCGCATTTAAAAGTGCAACGGCAACATCAACAGCGTGTTGTGCTGCATCGATTTTGGGTACCAACTGATCAACAATGGGATAGCGACAAACGGCAATTCGATGTTCGGCTGCACGGCTAACGAGGTCAGAAATACGCAGCATCTGCAATTCTTTGTCTTCGACCAAGGACATTAATACATCCACATTAAATCTTCCCTTCAAACGGCACAAATCCATGTCCAGATTGCGATTCCACGGTTTTCCCAATGATGAACTCCCTTGTTTTCCTGGCGCAAATGTGACTCCGAGCGACCCTCTGCCCGGGCCAATATTGTGCTTGATCCAATCGACTTTGATGGGATCGCTGACACTGGTACGAATATGACTTTGAATTGGAGTCGATTGACTTTGTGGTTCGAAGGGCATAACTTCGACATCTTCAATGATTTCGGCATCCTCCACTTCTTCGATCACTTCCGCACGTCCACCTGATGAAAAGGGTTCAGGGGTATTTTCTGTAGAGTGAGTTTTCCCAATTTTTCGTCGGACAGAAGCTGGTACAAGTGCACGATCAATCGCCATTAATTTGGCTGCTGCCCCATGGTGAACCGTGATGCCTAATGTTTTGGCAATGTGGTCGAATTCTTCTCCCACCGGATGTCCGTAGGGTAAAGCAAATAAAATGGCATTTCTCAAACGGTCTGGATCTGGTAGCACCTGCACTCCAGCGTCGACAATCCGATTGAGCTGGGTGGCTAGGCTTGGCGCTTGGGCATGTTCATGGATGTTTAGCAATTTGTGAACCTTTTGCTCAATGTCTCTCCGCATTGGGATGGCGTTGAGCCATTCAGCTGGAAGCGCTTCTACACCATGTGTTGCCCCTAAATACATCCCTGTGAGGCAGGCGACTGAGTCTGAATCCCCATTGATTCGAGCAGCCTTTTCAATCGCTCGAGCAGGATTGTTTTTCCAAATCAATGCTGCAGCAAGTGCGAGTCCGAGTGCAGAGGGGCTCCTCCATCCGCCATCACCTGGTGGAATAAAGTCTTCATCAAGCCACTCAACATTGTCCATTTGACTGTGCATGACAGCTGCTCTAAGTGCAGCAGGTACATCCACTCCTTTGGGATGGCTGAGTTCAATTGCTGCAGCCGCATCAAGTACCATCTGAGGATTGAGTTCGCCTTTCTCAAGTACGGATCGGAGCAGGCGAGCCCCAACAACGGTGGCTGCAATGGCATTGGGATGTGCATGCGTGACTTGTGCAGAAATCGATGCTGCCACATCCAGTGTGTCGCCACTGTACACCAATGGCAACGGGCAGAGACGCATGACTGCACCACAGCCATCCGAATTTTGAATCCCGCAGGTCTCCCAATTGCCACTTTCGATGAAGTTTTTTACGCCTTCCAAACAGGTGTTTCCTGGGGCTGTTGAGGGTGTGAGGGGATCCTCGTACCATTTCGAAAATGCCTGACCAATTGCTTCACCCAAGGCATTCGGAGAAAAGTTTTGACTGGCAACAGAAAGAAGGGCATCCGCAAGGTACAAACTCATATGGGTGTCGTCCGTCCACATGAAGTCATGAGGTGTGGTGCTGACCCGCGCTTGTCTCACTTTCAAGCCAGTAATGAACTCGAGTGGGCGGCCATAGGCATCGCCCGCCGCAAGCCCTAGAAATGCGCCGATGGCACGGTGCGATGGTATTTCTGTCATGTTCTCTCTATTGTTGATTGGGGTGAAGACAACTGCTGTCTTGCAATTTGCTCTGCATTTCAGCCTATCGCTCATCTTTCGTTCATGCTAGCATGATGTACTTCTTTTCAGTAAATTGTGGATGATTAACTTGGTGGATTGGAATGAAATCGACTCGTTGATGATGGCTGGAGAACTGGTTCAGGCCGGCCAAGTACTTGAACATTGCCCTGATGGTCCAGAAAAGTGCTACCGAGAGCTGCTTCTATTGCGAGCAAAAGAAGACACATCTTCTTTTGAGAGTCGATTAGCGGAGGCGCTCGTTTTATACCCTCAGATGGCTCGATTTCGTTCGCTAAATGCCTTGCAATTCCATGAGGCTGGTTTGCTAAATGAGGCGCTTGATTGCTACTCAGAAGCCTTGGCGCTAGACCATTGTCAGCCAAGTGTGTGGTCAAATTACGGTTTGGCTTTGGCCTCATTGAATCAACATCGTCAGGCCATGACTGCATTTGAAACAGCGATATCTATCGACCCGAACCGTGAAATGGCTTGGTACAACAAAGGGGTTTTACTCAAAAAAAGACGAGAGTATGAAGCCGCTTTGCTTGCCTTTCAGCGGCTTTCTGAGATTAGCTGTAATCCAGACGAAGCACTTGAGCACATTTGCGATCTGTACTTTTTACTCGGACGGTTCAATGAAGGTTCAGAAATGCTTCAAATCCGTGCCGAACGCTGCGACAATATGGAAGAACGCCGTCGACTGTTTCAGTCTCTTTCTGTGATTCAGGCGGCTGTTACCCGAGAACACAAGGCTGGGCGTTGGTCTGAGACGGATCGCAAACGAAAAGAAGGCATTGTCGCTCAAGAAGTTCTAGAAATCTTAAAAGGTTTTCGAGGTAGACCTGAGGATGACCCTTCCCAAGCACATTTATTAAATGGTGTTCATGGGCGTTCCCCGCCAATGCCGCCCAATGGCTATGTGGAGCAGCTATTTGATCATTATGCCAAAAAATATGAGGGACATCTTTCCAAGGTCTTGCAGTATCAAGTACCGATTTTGGTTCATCAAATGGCCAAATCAAATGGCATCAAAGCCAATGCCATTTTGGATCTTGGTTGTGGAACCGGACTCTGTGGACCACTATTGACAGGAAGAAGTTTGGTAGGGGTTGATTGTTCAAATGAAATGTTGAAAGTGGCGGCAAACAAGGGGTGCTATTCTAGCCTTGTCCATCAAGATCTTCTTGTATTTTTGTCTGAAGTGCAGGAACGATTTGATTTAATGGTAGCTGCGGATGTGATGGTCTATTTTGGGGCATTAGAATCATTTTTTGAGTTGGTTAGTGATACACTTCATCATGGTGGTCACATCATCATGTCGACTGAAACCGGTCAGTCAAATGGTTACCGCTTGAGCTATACTGGCCGTTATCAACATTCCCATGACTATGTCTTGGAAGCTGCTCAAGAGGCAGGGCTTAGTCTTTTGGCTGTTCAAACAGCGCCATTGAGACGGGAAGAAGGCGAATGGATCAATGGACAGATCTGGCTGTTCTTGAAGGCAGGCTAGTTGATTTTTCCATTGGCATGGATGTCTTGGACATTTATTTGAGACACTGACCCATTGGCCGTTCCTCGTTTGGGATCCAAAATGACATTTCCACCCAAGGCCTCTGTTGAGCCGGTATTGATTTGCGCATTTGGTCCGCTGATGCTCAATGACGAGGCCAAGAAGTTTGCAAAACTTGCCGTGAGCTTTTGGGCTTCCGTCGCAAATGTGAGCTGATTGGCCCCTTGACTTGCTCCAGATAGGGTTGCGTTGATGTTGTCGCTTCGTACATCTCCGTCCGAGAAGTGGAGGTGGCCATTGGCTTGAATGCTTTGGGTGTCCACAATGTGTTCCGATGAAGAACTTTGTTTGGTGTCATTGCTCATGAAGCCATCAACGAGAGTTCCCAGGTTGGGCAATTGATTTCCACTGACTCCCGCTGCTTTGTTGATGTCTTTGGTGATGTTCTTGTTGCCCCATCCACCCACATCGGCCATTGCTTTACCATCTTCATTTATGGATGCACCCTTCACTGTAAACCAGAGTGGTGCATCGATTGGCTTTGAAAATTGAACCCCTGATCCCGAAGAGAGTTGATTATTCTCAATGGCTAAATTGGCATCTAGAACGGTGTCATCCTTCACCTTCAGGTGGCCGTTCCCGATGGGACCTTCATTGAGGTTCATTTGGGCGTTAATTTGGCCGCTGTCTACTCGAGAAGCGATCGAGCCGATCAGTGAGTCGTGATTGCCTTGTCCATCCAATAATGGTTGTGAGGATTGAAGGTGCGCTGCTGTCAAGTTGGCAGATTCTGCCGATACTGAATAGTCAGTCCGGCTGGCTTGAACGGATGCTCCTTGAACTTCGGCTGAAGACACATTTGCTTTGCCCAGTTCCGACTCTGATGAAATTCCTTGAAAGAGTGCGCTGTTCAAATAAGCCTCTGTGCCGTTTGCCAACCGGTTGTCTTTGAGGGCTTCTTGCCAATGGATGTCGGATGTGGAAATGCCTGCCTGACTTATTTGACCTGAGTCGACTCGAAGTCTGTTGTCAGCCACTTGGGCAGATTCGAAGGATGCAGACTCAACTGCAGCACTTGCACCTTGATCTGTCAATTGTGCCTGTGCACCTGTTGCGTCAAGACGCCCAATTGAATTGTTATGAAGTTGTCCATTGATCAATGACAACTGAGACAATTGACCGTGTGTTCCGTCCACACCATTCCGTATTTTACCATCGTCGATTTTGATCTGCCCGAGCGTTGCTGTGGTTTTGTCGTCTCTTAGGCCATGCCCTTGAATCTGGTCAAACTCCACAGATTGGCTGTATTGTCCAAAGTGTCCACTGAGTTGACTGGTTTTAAAGTTTTCCATGGATCCTAAACCATGAGCGCGTGTGTTTTGAACTTCAGCAGATGCCAGCTGTGCGGAGTGATTTCCATTTTGATGCGCGTAGCTTAATCCTTCAATACTGGCCTTATCCGTGCTGGCAATGTTGTTTTCGACATCCGAAATGATGATTGAATCTGCCGTGAGGCTATCCTGATTTGCACTGTGTGCGCTTTCAATTTCAGATACCGTGACATTGCCCACGGTTGTCCCATGGCCGGTAATGCCAGTTGCTGAGCCTTGTTCAAGTTGAGACCGAGTGGTGCCGTCAGAATGCTGTATGTTGATGCCAGAAAGTGATGCTGAACGGACATTGGCATCCTTGGTTTCCAATTGACTTACACTAACCGTATCTGCGGAAGTCGAAAGGCCGTCCTTGTGCTTCTGGACTTGAAATGAGTCGAGACTCAGCTGAGCGGCATCGACATGGTCTGTGTCAACTTGATTTAATGTGAGTTGTTCGACACTGCTCTGTATGCCGCTGCGATTTGAAATGGCAGCGTTGGCGAGTTTGGCTGAGTCAATGGTTCCATAGGTTTCACTATTGAGACGCTTGGCTTCAGCAGATCCAAGCGTCAGTTCCGTCCCATCATTGGTTCGAAGGATGGACAAATCGGACAATTGAGCTGAGTCTGCGTCGATATGCTCTGTGTCTAGATTGCTCAGTGAGAGATGATCAGCACTGGTATTCATGCCTTCATGATTAGAAAATTGCACATTGCTCGCTTTGGCAGAGTCAATGCTGCCAATGCCGTTGCTCTTGAGACCCTGAACATCGCTTTGGCTGGCCCTAAGTTGTGCAGTGGTTTGGTTGCCGTCCATTTGAAAGTGTGCACTGACCCCAAGCAGAGCGGCAGAATCAGCTTGGCCGTTGGCGTGGTT
>JAYYJC010000019.1:0-13982 GCA_036146655.1 Myxococcota bacterium
CAGTTGTGTGGCCGCAATCTGTTTGGCACTAATGCTGGCATTTTGTTCACTGAGTTGTGCATGGGTTTCGTTCAATGCAAGCTCAGCAGCGCTAATCTCTGAGGTCCGGAGGCCTTTTATATTCGTGCTGGCCACAGAGAAGGTCCGTTTGGATTCATCCGAGGAAAATAAGCCCTTTTGTTCATTGCTAAGGTCTATTCGAACATCATTGAGTTCAACCTGTTCAGCCCCGATTGGTCCATTTTCGCTTTGTATCTCAACGGTATTGGCCGTTGCCCGTTTAATTGAAATACTTGTGCTTGGTGTTCCGCTTTCATTCGTTGAAAATTGACCAATCACTGGGATAGAGCCACTGGCGTTGTGAATGGTGATTTCTACACCTTCAAGTGTACCCGCACCCATTGAAAACTTATCGATGTTTGCACCTTGGATGGCCACTGACGGGGATTTAATGGTAATTTCACCACTTTTTAGGTCATAGGACAGTTCAGCTTCGTTGCTCGAGCGGTCTCGATCAAGTTGCAGTTGCTGTTGTACACCAGCTGGCAATAAATCTAAGATTTCATCTAAGTCACTCGTGATGTCAATGCGATCCGAATTGACATCTATTGAAGATGCTCTGGCAACTTCGAGTAATTCTTGAGCAGATTGGGTGACGCCATCCACCCAGCCATCGATTGAGGATTTGGCCTCTTCGAACTTTCCTGCAGCCCAATCGACAGAACTAGACAACCACCCCATAATGGGATTGCCTTGTTGAACGGCCTCGGTCGGCTGCTTTTCAGCGCCTCCCTTTGCTGTTCCACCACCTTTTGTTTTGGGTGCATAGGCTTTCATGGTGTCGACATTCCTGTAACAATTGTGACCTTATTAATCATATACACACGGTGTCAGATTACAAGGTCTATTCTTGCTGTAAAACATAAATATCGAGTGTACGATGAAAACTGTTTATTCTACTCCACTTGTGGACCGTTATGCCTCTGAGCACATGCAGAGGCTTTTTTCGGATTCCTTTAAGTTTAAAACCTGGCGCCGTTTGTGGATCGCACTTGCCGAGGCTCAACAAGTGCTCGGATTGCCGATCACCGACACACAGATTTCTCAAATGAAGGCCCACCAAAATGAATTTGATTCTGAGGTTGTGGCTGAATACGAGCGTCGGTTTCGTCACGATGTCATGGCTCATGTTCATCATTTTGGAGATCTGTGTCCAGATGCCAAGCCGATCATTCATTTGGGGGCGACATCTTGTTATGTAGGGGACAATACGGATTTGATAGTACTCAAAGAAGCATTGTCTTTGCTTATACCGAAGTTGGCACAACTGATCTCTCTTTTGGGGCAATTCGCCGAAAAGTGGGCTTCATTGCCTACACTTGGTTTTACCCATTACCAACCCGCTCAGTTGACCACTGTGGGTAAAAGAGCCAGTCTTTGGGCATCCGATCTTTTGGTAGATCTTCAGCGGCTAATCGATCTTCACAATCGATTGCGATTTCGAGGTGTCAAAGGGACAACCGGTACTCAAGCTAGCTTTCTGTCTCTTTTTCATGGCGATTCTCAGAAAGTTGAGGCCCTAGATCAGCAAGTGGCTCAGTTGATGGGTTTTGACAACCGTCTAATCGTCTGTGGTCAGACCTATTCACGCAAAGTAGATTCAGACATTGTCTTGGCATTGGCCTCACTTGGTTCGAGCATCCACAAGTGGGCAACTGACCTCAGGTTGTTGGCTAATTTGAAGGAAATAGAAGAGCCATTTGGAAAGTCACAGATCGGTTCTTCCGCAATGGCTTACAAAAGAAATCCCATGCGTTCTGAGCGGGCCTGTTCGTTGGCGAGACATTTGTTTGCATTGGCTCAAAATGGTCTGTCAACGCACAGTGTTCAATGGATGGAACGCAGTCTTGACGACTCCGCTAATCGACGAATTACACTCGCAGAGGCTTTTCTAACCGCAGACTCAATTGTCGACATTATGCGAAATGTGGCAGGTGGAATGGTGGTTTATCCTGAGGTGATTAAAAGGCGGATCCGTTCGGAACTTCCGTTTATGGCCACAGAGAACATCATCATGGCGATGGTTGAGAAAGGTGCCGACCGTCAGGAGGTTCACGAAGCCATTCGAGTCCATTCAATGGCGGCAGCCACCGAAGTCAAAGCGCATGGTCGAGACAATGATTTAATCGTCAGGATACAGAAAGATGATTTTTTTGCTGTGATTCACCCTGATTTAGACAAGCTGCTTGAGCCCTCTACTTTTGTTGGTCTTGCACCTCAACAAACCGAACGATTTTTAGAAGAAGAACTTCGACCCTCAGTATCGCCTTGGTTGGACAACAAGCACAAAGATGTTCAACTGCGCGTGTAATAATCCCTAAGTCGGTAGGTCAAATTTATCCGAAAGTGGCGACTTTCAAGTGCGCCAGTCCATCGGTTAGGGCTTGACTTAATGTATGTTGTCCATGTAATATTCGGACTTGGTTTTCTCCCAAGTTTAATCTGAGCCATTGAACTTTACTTTACAATACAATACATTAAGCATCATCACAGTTGACAAGCGAGGACAGTCATGCCAGCCGCATCACGCACCATTATTTTCAATGCGACCCCGGAAGCCGCCTATAAGGTGATTACAGACTATGAGGCTTATCCTCAGTTTCTCGATGTGGTTAACTTTGAGCGTGCCGAAATCCTTTCAATAAACGGCAATACCGTTGAAGTTCGGTTTACGCTTAATTTGATCAAGCGGGTTCAATACACTCTTAAGCTCACCGGTACGCCAAACACGGCTTTGGATTGGACACTCGTTGAGTCCAGCATCATGAAGTCAAACATCGGTGGTTGGAAGTTGAAAGACCTTGGCGATGGTCGAACAGAGGCCACTTATTCTGTTGATGTCGTGCCATCAACGAGACTCATACCTCGACGTGTGATTTCTATGCTGACGGAGCAATCTCTTCCGGCCACACTCGGCGCATTTAAAAAGCGAATTGAAGGCTAGCGCTGTCTTTAACAATGTTTTTTATTGAGCTGCTTGGCTCCTTTGCCCATTCTGCTCCCAGCGGTGTGGATGACTTCAGCACTCGAATGGGGAAAGCCATTTTCCAAAGCCAACAAGACATGCGGATTGAACTTTCGGATATGCTTGGCGAAGGTGAATCCGCTTGGGACAGTGATCCGAGATACCCCACGGAGTCATTAAACTGCATGACTTGGCTTCAATGGGTGTTGGCAATGGCTTACAGTCCCAATGACTTGTCTGTTGGTTTAGATTCCATTCGCTATTATCAAAGTGAACCTTATTTCACGACTCGGAAGCACTACATTGATCGCTGGGTCATGCTTGAACCTGGGCCTCTGTTGTCCGTGGCAGAGACACTTGAGGGTCACAAGCGCAAAACAATCCAACTCGACCTCAGCAAACTAAAGTCAGATCGCCAGTACACATGCGAGTTGTATGCCCCTTTTCATTCTGAAGTGACTTTTAGCTATCTCAGCAGCGAAGATTTTTTAAATGTGTATTCTACACTCAAAGCAGATTGGTATGTGGTTTTTCCCGTGGCCAAACCCGCTTACTACACCGTTCTTTATCCATCTTCAGGACCAATGGGTCAGGTACACAGCATGGTGCTAGATCTTCGTGATCAAACACCAAAATTATGGCATGCAAGCATTGATTACGGGAGGGTCGTTCACGAAACACCCGAGCAATTTGCACATCGCATGAGGGACCTCATTGACGGATTTACAGTCTACGCCCTTGACCCCAATTGGACGCCTCAAAAACAAGCCACTGCCACGCTGCCGTCAACCGCTCAGAGCATTGAATGTGAAAAGGCATTACATGCACCTTAATGGTTTACTCACTCTTCGTGGCAGACTGTATACCATAAGCCTGAAGCAGGTTGTTGACATCAGTGCTGCGAATGTCTAGGCCTGAAGAGGCTGGAAGAAAGATGATCTTTTTGCCTTTCAGGGCCTTGGCAACCTCTAGCTTTACCAAAGCCGTGCCCCCTGAACCCCCAAGTGCTCTCGCCCGTTCAGTCAGTCCTTCTGCTAGGGCTGTTTTTTCAGCCAAAATCGCTTGGGCTTGTCGCTCTCGTTCAAAGTAAAGTGCATCTGCTTCCAACCGTCGTTGTTCGGATGTTCCTTTTGCTTTCTCAATGGAAGTGGCTGCTTCACCTCGTGCAACCTCAATCTCTCGATTGATTTGCTCTCTCGCAGCTTGCGTTTCTGACTTGAGACGAGATGCTTCTTGCTCAGCCACTTTCATTTCACGGATAACCTGCTGGTAAGCCTCAGTAAATTGATGTTCTCCAAGTAGGACTTGTTCAATTTGTATCCCTTCGCCGTTTAAATATCCATTTAGAATAACTTTCGCTTCTTCCGCTTTGGCAAAGCGAATATCTGCATTGTAGTAGCCTTCAGATGCCAGTTCATTGAGAACATCTCTTGTGATGGACCGTGAAACGGGTCGAACAAGCGCCTCGGAGATCTCATAAGTGTTTGAGCCCACAAACCGAAGCAGGTAGGGTGTTTTATCAGGCATGATTCGCCAAGCCACATTGACATTGACTGAAATGTCATTTCCATCGATGGTTTTAAAACGGAGGGAATCGTCTTCTGGTCGATCTCCTGTGTTTCGCTCTCTTGTCATTTCTAAGTTCTGTATGGCTGTGTCAAAAACATGCCAGTCCGTAATGACAGGTGGAAAAAATGAAGTTGAACCTGGCGGATAAACTTCATCTTGGATCCCTTTGGACAACAATACGCCAACTTTGTTGGTTCGAACGCCGACTTCAGTTGCGCCTGTGGTATGGGGCGTACACCCCAACATAAGTGTAAGTAACAGGGTGAGCATGATTACCATCCTTTGATCAAAGCATCGAGGTTGAGCGGATTTACGCCACTGGCCCCATCGGTGGGAACAATAATGACTTGCGTTCCATCCAAGGCTTTGGCCATGTCAAGACCGACGATATTGGATGCACCGCTGACTTGAAGCGCTCGATTTTCGAGGCGTATGCCCTCGGCTTCGGCTTTGGATACGAGCAGATCTCCTTCAGCAACTTTGGTTCGATAATACAGGTCCGCATCCGCTGTAATCCGTCTCACTTCTGCGCGTCCTCGTTCTTGTTCTACACTGACCACCGCACGGCCTTCAGCCAAAACCCGATTTTTCTCAGCCTCTTGGGTGGCCGCAATGGCCTCCGCTTGATTTTTGAAGACGGTTTGGTCTTGGATCTTTCGCTGCTCAATCGCATTTTGATAACGCTCATCGTAGGTGTAATGGCGCACCATAATGTTCCAGACTTCAATCCCAGCTGGTTCTAGATCCACGGACAGTTTGTCTCTTGCTTCTTTGGCAGCTCTGATGCGCTTTGTACCATCGTAAAAGTCTTCAGAGTTCAAGCGTCCGAGTGTTTCACGAAGGTATCGGTCAGCTCTAGGTCGGACCAAAGCGGTTTCATAGAGTTTCCCGAGGCCGACATTGGTGATGACTTTGTAGGGATCGGTGATTCGATATGCGACCGTCACATCTACAGTGACTTGGTAACCCTCAGATGTCTGAATGCGAATGGAAGGCGCAAACTTGCCAAGTGTAGACGCTTGATCGAGATTGTCATTGAAATCAAGTATTTGGATTTGGCGGCTGTAGGTGTGCAGCCGTTCATAAGATGGAATGACCAAGTGAAGTCCTGGCCCCAGTAAGTCTGTGCTAATACCTTTGTTCGGACCGAGAAGAACTTGTCTAATCGCAAACTCGTTTGGCTTTACATTTGTCGTAAACATGGCGTACAAAACCGTTGTTAGGACAACAACGACCAAGCCTGCTGCAAGCCTTGGGATGTATTCTTTCATTACTCTCTCCGGAATATTATGTCGGTGACCATATAAGTCCGTTTTACCGAAAGGCAAATGCTTGGTCAGGGTATCAACAGGCCTTAGGTCTCCAATGCCGCACGGTGTATGGCGCAGACCAAATGTGCTGTGGCTCGGGCATCGTCGAGCGCACGGTGGGCATTGTCTGGTAATGGAACATCAAAGTAGTTGCATGCTTCGGCCAAGTTGGGTTGCTTCAGACCCCCATTTTTATTGCGAGGTGCTGCGTGGTTTGCCTTCATGATTTGGTAGCTGCGCTGTTTGGCGCACTGTCCCCAGCGCAAAAATATGCCGTGATTTTCAAGCATTCTTTTGTCAAATGGGGCATTGAAGGCAATGTTAATCGGGGAGCCTGAAGGCACAGGTATGCTGTTTACCCATTGGACAAAATATGGCCCAACAGTATGCCAAGGCTGAGCCTGCATCAGGTCCGCTCGACGGATGTTGTTAACCGCAAGTGCCTTATCAATGTGCGGTCCCATGTCATTGGGCTGAATTAAGGTTGAAAATGAACTGACCTCTTGCCCGTATTCATTCAAGCATACTGCACCGAGTTCAATGATTTCAGCGCGGTTTGAAGTTCCCGTTGTTTCAGTATCTAGGACAATGATTGGTTCTGGAAAAAGCATGGCAGGTTTACAGGTTGATGTTTGGATGTGTTCTCTATATTGGGTTTCAGTGCACACATCACCTCTTTGCTCACACATCCATGACCAAATCGGTCTAATGGTTTGTCCGTTTCAACATGCTTTCATGAACCAATCATGTCCTGTTTTTGAATTTGTTCGACATTGTATTGAATTCTGCTATGCCTATAATTGAAACAATATTGAGTATCTGACCATGTCTTTGTTTATTGGATTTCTGACTATTCTCTCCACCGCCCAAGCGGAACTTTCGGATTATATAGCTGACATTTCTTATCCCATTCGATTTGAAACGGATGGCGTTTGGGTTCGAGCATTCTACACCCAAAGTGGTTGGAAACTTCTCGCTCAACAAGGTGAGGCATACACTGTTGTCGACTTGTATAAAGACGGCGACACATGGGTAAGAGACAGCGATGTGTCTCGTTTGACGCAGGGCCGAGATTATCAAGACTCTTGCATCAAGCAGTGTCCAAACGGTGATTATCTTCTTATTTCTTCTGCGAGCATATCTGGCTTTAATGACTCAGCCTATGCCTTTTTGTTTGACTCAAACTTTAACCTCATTGCTGAAAACACCATTGCAGAGTCAGAGTCTCAATACTCATTCAATGATGTCAACTGTGAGTGCTCTTCTTTTATTTACGGCGCCACATTTGGAGTCAATAGTCCCACCCAATACGGTAATTATTTCTTTGAGCTCAACAACGCACTTGAATTGACTCAAGCCCCATATCAAATTTCAACGGTTACCCGAGCCAATGGAGGGGATACATGGTCTGACCTGTCGACTAATCGGGTTATTATGAGTGGTTTCCACATGGAACGGGAAAATATATTCATTGAATATGACCCAGAGCTAAACTATCTGACAGAAACCGTAACAGTTATGTGTGAGCCCCCTTGGGAAGACTTTTGGACACAGTCTTTCATTCGTGTGGGTGAAGTTTTTTTTGCGGCAACCATAGTGCGCTCACAGGCAGATCCAAGTGCTCCTTATGAATTGATGCTTGTTGTCTTAGACGACCAATGGAATGTTCTTGAGCGTCATTTGGTCACCAATGGTGGGGGTAGCCGTCCATCCCTTGCACGCAATGGCGACCAAATTCTACTGACAAGTGATGTCGGCAACTCGCCACAGCTAATTGAAATCACGATTGGCTCAGGCTTTGATTCGGTAGACCCGCCACCAATGGGTTATACTGATCCCGATGATTTATTCAGCGATACTGGCAATGGCCTCAATGTTGACGCAAAAGGTGGTTGCAGTGGATGTGCCAGCACCCGCTCAAGTCCGTTGCCGTTGTCCATCCTGTTTGGCTTTATAATTTTCGGTTGGCGTCGATGTTCTCTCGAGCAATCCAATTCATCCGACACCGAACGTATGGGTTAGTACTGGCCTGTTGTCTCGCAGGCTGTGTTCTTCCATTTGCCATCGACCGTTGTGCTACCATTTGGAATCGGCCCACCAACTGGGGCCATAATGCAGCTGCGGACGCTCGTCGCATTTTTCTTGCAGGAATAGCGGCTCGTATGGGCTTAGATCCCACTGAACCAGAGTCGCTCATGCAAGCTTATGAAACGCCGGAGGCACAGGTCGTTCCCCTAAATATGCCTACGACACACAGGGCGGGAAAATATTCAGACTTTGCGACCATGTATCCCGCCACATTGGCACCCATCATGATGCCTTTTGCAAAACATTCATGGACTTGGTTTCTGTATTGGTGGCGTTATCTCATTTTTGGAACATTTTGTGTTGGTGTCACCGCCAGCGGATTGGGGGCAGCCAAAGGCAAATGGGCCCCCATTGGTGGCGTTCTTGCACTTTATTTTGCAATGGGAACGCCACATGCCATTTTGGATATATGTTTGAGAATAGGTCAGGCCAATCTCTTTGTCGCAGGGATCATGGGATTGGTAATGGGGTTGACTGCTTTTGGGTTAAATCGCAGTGCCATTTCAGCGAGTTTGTTGGGAGCATCGGTCAAATTGGTTCCCGCCATTGCCTTGGCAGCAATTGGCTTGCGGTTGTCTCTAAAGGAAATAATGTGGGCCATTTTGTCCATTGGGCTCATTGTCTTCGGGGTTTCTTACTGGACACCAATAGACCGGTTTATTGAAGATCTTTATCTCATCGCTGGACAGCAACAAATGGCTCGCTCGCACCTTTTGATCAACGCCGATTCGGTTCTTCGCTTTTTGGAAGCCTTCCGTGTGAAGCCCATGGCCATTGTGAGTGTGATTTCGATTGCAATTGCACTTCGGTATGTGAACGGTGATGCCAAGAAGTCAGCCGCCGTGGTTTCAACAGGTGTGGCGCTCTTGTCCTTGTGGTTGGGTACGGCCGCCTCAGCCATTATGGACCATTATTCCATTTTGCTTGTGCCTGGAATGCTCTTTGTTGGCCTGTGGCCATTGAGAGAGAACAGTCCATGGTGGTCTTGGCTTTTTTTACCTGTGATTGTGGGACCAAGTTTAATGGTTCCCCAAGCCATCTATCAATATCACGAGTTGATTTTCTTGTTTGCGATGGGCTTCGTCAGTTGGGTGTTGTGTTTGTTCCAATTGGCCGTTGTTTCCATAAGGTCAGCTTCAACAGATCAACACACAGCAGCGTCGTTATCAAAAAGCTAAAATTGTGGGTGCTCGAATGAAGGACCATCTTTTCCTTTTTTGGGTTGAGACGGTGCATCGATGATTTCGACATCTGGATAATCGGGATGCCGAAAACTTCCATCAGGCCGTCGGAAGTTTCCAAATTGAAAATTTGCGCCGAATACGGTCCCACTTGTAAAGCGCTTCATGGCCCATGACCGGAACCAAGGCGCAAGAAGTTTCCGAGTGAACGGCAGGATTAACGAAAACCCAACAAAGTCTGTCATTACCCCAGGTGTTACGAGCAATAAGCCTCCGGCAAAAACCATTAGTCCTTCTATTAAATGATCTGCTGGGGGGATTCCCTGTGCGGCATCGGCCTGCAGCTGTGTCAATACTGCTTGTCCTTCTCTTTTTGCCATGGAGGCACCAATAAATCCAGTCACAATGACGAGCCATATGGTGGTGCCTGCTCCAATCTGAGCGCCAAGCTGAAAGAGTAAATACAACTCAAGTGTCGGAATGATGGTAAAGAGGGCGAAGAGTCGAAGCATAATTAGAAACCGGTTATGTGTTGGGTGCACTCTAATCACATGGCCCATCATTTCTAGTGGAGCAACTATGTTTTGGTTTATTTTAAGTCTGATGTTCTCATGCCAAAGGGATAAAGCGACCTCAACGGATGACTCCGCCGATCTTGGATTTCAGCCCACAGTGCTTTGTCCAGGTTCGGAAGGATGCCTTAACAACGATGGCCCCCTTTCCGTCGGTGCGGCATCGGTCAGCATTGTACCTGAGTGTTATGAGTCATGGCTTGACTGCGGAGAAGACGGATTATGTCCTGGGGATCCAGGCTATATTGAACCAGATGCAGGCGAGGGTGACGCCGTTTGGGATGACGATTACGAAGCCTTTTTGGATTGTGGTTGTGATCAGATTTGCCCAGGCGATGAAGGCTACAGCGCACCGGATGAAGGCGAGGCGGATGGCGATTTTCAGGCCATTTGGATAGCAGGTTTTCAAAATGGACGGCCTGCTTCGGGCGTTCACGATCCGATTTACGCTCGGGCCATCGTCTTTGATCAGGGGGACACCCGAATAGGGCTCGTGGTGGTGGATCTCGTTGGTTGGTTTTATGGGGATGTAATTCTCACAAGAGAGCTTTTGGCTCAGCAGGGGGTTGACCTTGACCACTTAATGGTCTCTGCAACACACAATCATGAAGCGCCTGACACGATGGGTTTGTGGGGAAAAACAGCCACATCTGGCGGATATGATCCGCGTTATGCAGCACAGGTCAGGGAAGCCTCTGTTGAGGCCATCACAGAGGCCATTGCTGATCTTCAAGAGGTTGGTGAGTTCTCACTCGGAATGGCTGATGCATCGACTTATACAGACAATGGCATTTCCAATCTGATCAGGGATTCTCGAGACCCCAAGGTCATTGACCCACGGATGGGGGGCGCAATCTTCAAGAATACTTCGGGTCAAACCATCGCCACTGTCTCGCATTTTGGCAACCATCCTGAAGTCCTTGGCGACGACAATGCGTTGTTGACATCTGATTTTCCTGGTCCATTGAGAGACATGCTTGAGACAGGAGTACGATACGAAGAGTCCGGCTATGTGCGAGATGGTTATGGCGGCACATCAATCTTTATTAATGGGATGGTCGGTGGACTCATGACTCCATTGCGGGTGACTCTTGTAGATCGTGAAGGCACTGAGTGGTCAGATTATACATTTGACAAACTTGATGCTTACGGAAAGGTTCTGGCTGAAATTGCAATGGATGCCATTGACTCATCGACTCGAATCACCGATGCGAAGATCTCAGTTGTTGGCAATCGTTTTCGAATGCCCATTGATAATTTTGGTTTTCAGGCCATGTTTATCAGCGGGATTCTAGATCGAGAAGTCTATGATTATGACTCCGATGAAATCATTGATGAGGACAATGTGCCATCCGTCGAAACAGAGATCAATCACATTAAAATTGGCCCACTCTCTCTTCTAACCATTCCAGGAGAGATTGCGCCTGAACTGGTCATCGGTGGTTACGATGGTGCCTATGTCGGAGATCCCAATCTGAACTTGATTGATGATGACAATCCCAATCCACCTGATTTGAGTTTGGCGCCTTCAGGTCCCTACATTGAAGAGCTGGTTCCAAACGATACCACTTGGATAGTGGGTCTTGGAAATGACGAGGTAGGGTATATCCTTCCAGAGTATGATTTTATTCTCAATGACACATTGCCATGGTTTAATGAGGCGGAAGGGGATCATTATGAGGAAACAAACTCACTTGGCCCCCAAACGCATGGATATATCCGAGAACAGATTGAACTGATCCTTAGTGTTGAAACCGAATAGCGCAGTAACGGTTGTTTGCCTGTCCCAATGCGACTGGTTTTAAACCGATGACACTTTATATTTTGCCTTGGTCTACAAAGTCTTCATTGGGTTCGCTACTCCGAACCTTGAAGCTGCTCGAGTATGGTTGCACAGCGTTGCACCATCGGATGAGTCGGATCATTACTTGCAGTTGTCCAAACAGCCTCTGTTATCCAGTTGCACAGAATCGATTGACCTTGTGCCCTCAGGCTGGGGGCCACTTGAAAAAGATTATTTTGTTCCTCGTAATCCGATGCTAAGTCAAAGATTTGTTCTCTGGGGCTTGCAAACCCGTATGGCACTTGATTGTATGGTGTGCATTGCTTAAATTCATCGACTGTGGACAGTATGTATTTAATCTGTTGAAAGATGACGCCCGCTGTCTCAGTACCCCTCTCTACAAAAACCGGCTTGTATTGGGGACTGCCATCTCGTAGGCCGACTGCCAGATCTTGTCCTTCCACACGTCCAGACCAATCTAGTCCAGAGAGTGATACCAGCGTTGGCGCTATGTCTGTCGTAGAAATCCACCCTGGGTACTGATTTGCGATCACATCTGGAGCTTTGAAAGACCAATGGACTCCAGCGACGCTGTTGAATGCAGAACATCCATGATAGAAATAGCCGTTGTGAGACCCCAATGCCTCACCATGATCAGAACCAAAGACAATGATGGAGTCAGCGTAACGGTTTAGTCCCCTGAGCATGTCTAGAACTCTTTTGATGTGTTCGTCAGTTTGTCGAACTTGAGAAGCGTATACGGCATTAAAAAAGGCCATGTCTTCGTTGGTCAATGTAGACTGTCCAAAAGTGACATTGTTGAGGGCATTTAAATTGATGTCTGTTTCGGTTTGAAGTGGTCCAGAGTAGTTATCAGGATGAAATTCACTAAAATAAGGTTCAGTCAGGCGGTACGGGTCGTGTGGGTCCATTAAGTGGAGCCAAATAAAGAGATCTTCGTTAGACGGTTGTTGTTCAAGGGTGGTGAGCAGTTCGTCTACGAGTATTTTGTCGGCTAGACCTTGTTCTAAATCTGGTTCTTCATCCGGATGTACACATCTTCGGATGTCAATTCCGCTGCCTATGTAATGGCAGAAGTTTGCTGAAAACCCGATGGTCGTAAAACCTGCATTTTGATACCGTTCAGGGAGGGTGGCATACTCAGCCTCGAGCACCCTTGGATTTGAACGAACCATGGTTGTCCGTGGATACAGTCCAGTCAGAATGGAAGCCAGAGAAGGCGAGGTTTGTCCCCTTGTGACGAGGGTATTTGGAAAGTAAGCAGATTCTTCAAACAATCGATCGAGCTCAGGAGTGATGGGTTCTCCATTTAAACTTGCATGGACAAAGTCTCGATTGAGAGTGTCAATTGTCAGCAACAGAACAGTACGGCCTGAGGAGGTGAGTGGGGGCTGTGTGTCCGTGTCTGTGCTGCTATCACTCGTGTCTTGTGCCAAAACTTCCTGACTGGTTGAATCTTGAAGTTTATCTACGGGGGGATGGATTTGACAGGCAATGAGCAGAAGAATCATCATCGTTCCTGAAATGTGAGCACACCATCAAGTATCGCACTGCTGTTGGGTGACAACTGGATACTCATGCGGTTGGTGGTAACTGGGACTGGGATGTAACTTTCTAGTATGGCGCTCCGTACGGTCTCAAGTCCATTTCCTTGGAACAGTGTTGGGGGCAACAACTTGGTCTCAAGGAGTGTTTCATCTTCAAAGAATTGAATCTGAATTGGTTCAGATGTGCTGATGCGGCTCAGCATGGGTTGGATGTGGTGGATTTGCGAGTGAAGGGGTTGTGCCCAAAATGTGCCTGTGTCACTTAATGAAAGAAGTCGCCCAGCGGCGCCACTCAGACCCTTTAGGTCGCTATTTGAGCTGGCCGTGATGATTTCGCCTGCAGTACATGCTGGGCAAGGTGTCTCAGCCTCAGTCCAGTGAACTTGTTGACCCTCCGAAAAGTGAACCATCGCAGAGGCTATGTACCCTTGTTCGAGGTTGGGACCTCCCAATGTTTGGACATGAGAGTCTTGTCCAGGATAAGGATGATTGTGGTCATGTATGCCTGAACCCAATTCTCCATAGTTGACAATGGCCTCTCTGAGTGCATGGGCATGATTGACCGGCGTGACCGTGTCAAGGGTATTGAAATGGCCAAAAACCGGTAGGTTAAAATGGCCAAGCTCCAATAGGACTTCAGCCGAAGCCGATTGGTATGCGTCAAAGAAAGGGCTGGGTGAACCATTGGGGAGATAGGGCGGTCCCCCAAAAATATGTTCAAGTGCTGCTGGATCGTTGGGTCCATAATCAAGTGCGTAGAACAATAATGCCGAACTGGGAGACGAGTCCATTATTAAACTCGAAAATGGGCCATGGTACAGCTGCGCTCTCATGGCGCCATGACCTCCCATTGAGGTTCCCCACAATGCCTCTTTACTCGGGGTGA
>JAYYJC010000020.1:0-9335 GCA_036146655.1 Myxococcota bacterium
AAACGCTCCATATTAAGTAGATTAAATGCATACTCCAGCCTTGCTTCAGGAAAGCGCGGTTCTTCCTTAATCATTTCTTCAAATAACTTATTGGCTCGATCGACATCATTGTTTTGGTTTGCTGTTATCGCCTGTTGAAACTTGGCTTCAAGCCGTAACAATTGAGCTTTTTCTTGTTGGTTTGGATCAGTCATTGTGCGTATATATCCTGAATCTGATTATCAATGTCAAATGAAAGCGTACAACCATTGCCGACTGAAAAGTCTTCGTGAATGGGTTGGAGCTCAACCGTATACTGACCGTTAGGAAGTATAATGCCCCACTCGTCTCGTCCATTAAATTCTTCGGTATGATTGGGAGCAGTCGATTCGAACACTTTAAAAAAATGAGTAGAGTCTCCAGTAATTTCCCATCTTACAAGACTGACAGCTCCAACGACTTGTGCGCTAATTGACAAGCGATCCGCTTCAATTCCAGATTGATCATCACCATCCGGACGGAAAGCGGTTTCAGAAACGGCACAACTGATTAGCTCACTTTCTGTTCCAACGTATTCACTGCTGACTTCAAAATTGGTACCAGGAGATTGAGGAACCCCATCAAATGGAACTCCAGTTGATGAGTACAAAAATGGTTCCATTTGAAGTATTAGTGGCGCTTGTGCATTGTCAACCGTTGGCCATCTTATCTGCAGTGTTTGGCTGTCTAACCATGCCATTGAACTTGGAATATAGTCGACAGCTCCAGTCAAGATTATTGGTAAATTATCAAGATAGGCTTCATCAGTATCCATTAAGACTGAAAAATACACAACTGTCTCGACGAGGACACCATTTTCTTCAATCCATTCAAAATCAACGATATGAGGTGTGCCTTGATAATTTTGAAACTGTACCACTGCACTACCACCTGCGGTTTGAGAAGCGGTTGATACAATTACTTCTGCTTGACCAAGGCTCGACACGCCCACAGAGTCAAGCAAAAGGTCTGCTTCTCCTAGAGAGTCAAGAACAAGATTTAGTCCAGAACCCGATGCGGACAAAGGCGTATTGCCTGATTCCAATAGACCTCCAGTCGAACGAATCATTAAAGATTGAAATGCGGCTGGTGAACCATCACAACGGTTAGCTGTTAAGTGGACATCAGCCGAGGGTTGTGTGATGGGATCCAGAGTGGATGAGCTTAAAGCAATTTCAATCGGTCCGTAGGGCAAGATTCTATCTGGGGCCCCCAACAAATCAAATTCAAGTGTGTTGAAGCAAAGTGCCTCATTGCGAGTAAGAACTTGGAGAGTCTGAGACCCTTCGGGGATATCAAGATTAAGGGTGCTCAAATTGGTTCTTGTCCAAGTGTCACCTAATGTATAGTGTATGTGGCTACCTTCAGTGATTACTTCGAGCGCAATTGGGTTTTCATCCATGCAAATAATGTTGTCTGCTTGATTTGGAAGGTCAACATCCAAAGCCGTGTCAAATTCACAATTGGCAAGTACATCGTAAGGCACAGAAGTGACTGTTGAATAGCGCATTGAAGAGATGGCCAATTGTTCTGAAGGCCAAGCTTGGAGGGGTGCATAGTTGTACACCAACTGGTTCGTCAAACCGCCTTGATAGATAATCGCACCATCTGACTCACGGCTAATTATGATGTTATCAGTCTCATTGGTACGGTTACCGTAGGAATCAACAAAAAAAACTTCAAACTCAAATGTTCCTTGAACAATTGCCCATGTCTTTTCCAACTCAATGGCAAGACCAGTTGCACTTGATGGATCGACATTTATCTCTGGGAAATTTCCAATCGATTGACCTTGATAGATGACATTTGGCTGATATGTTCCAACCGCAGTAGGTGTCCATGTCCAGTTTGCAATGCCAGCAGAACCAATTTGAGTGCTTTCAAATTCACCCTCAATTTCGATTTCAATGTTTGAAGGATTTGCATTGGTCACCACATTACCATAGGAATCTCTCAGTTCAGCCGACAGATTTAAAGTTGTCCCTGCAACGGTCTGAGATGGTGGAGTGATGGGTACAAGGGACACAATATCACTTGGCTCTATCCGCACATCAAATGGATGAACAATATTGAAATATTGAACGGTTAGATTAGAAACGCCCGCCTCTTCGATTTGACACCTCAATCGAAGCTGCTCTGAACCAATTGGTGAAATTGAATTGCAGTTTAGGGGTGTTTGACCCAATTTGATGCTCAATGCATTTGGGGAAACATCAACCAATAAGTTGTCAAAAGCATCGTATATGCGCATGTAAAGATCAAAATCCTCACCTGCGATAGGTTCGATAGGGTCCACTTGGATGTCAATGTGACTTGCCTCCCCAGGCTCCACACTGACAAATGGTGAAAACCCACTAATTCCGGATTCTGTTTGAACCAACAGTCTATACCCCTCTAAGATCTGATTGAATTGAGCTTCGCAAAGGGATAATCCCTCAGAAAAGGAGGTGCAGTCTAATGAAATGACTTCATCTGGAAGGTTATCAAGATCTATTTGATCTTCGGTTTCATCAACAACATTTTCATATTCGTCCATTAACTGAACAATAAACTCAAAATCTTGCCCCGTTTGGACACGGTTTTGTATATTTTGAATGGTCAGACCAAAAGGAGCTGCAGGCGTTACAGAAAAGACATTGCTTTCACCAAGAATCAGCCCATCTTGAGCATTTAAAACACGGATTCGACTTTCATCACAAGACACGGTCGGGGTCAATTCAACAAATGCAGAATCCAGTGCATCGACAAATTCAGTATTGCCACTGCATTCATCAATCACCCGTAAAAAGCGTTGCTCACCAGCGGTAGGGTTACCATTTTCATCAATCAACTGTATGTACACTGGAAGGTTAGTTCCAGCTGTCACTGTGCTGATTGTTCCAATACTAACGGTTGCCTGTGATGCACTTCCGGTCACAAATGAAATCCCGATGGTATCTCCACTGCCCCCCTCTGGCAATAACTTTAATGAGAGTTCAACCGGTGTTGGAACCGTGGAGGTAAATGCAACAAGTCCCAATCCTGACTGAGAGAGATAGCCCGAAACACTGTTGCTTGTGGTGACTTGAGACTCTAGTAAGTCCCTGAAATTTAACGGTTGTGAAGCCTCAATTTGGACATATGCCGCCTCTGCATGAGGTAATCCATCGATGTCCACGGCTTGAACTTGTGCAAGTGCCCATTCCTCTGTTTGATACTGATTTTCAAAAGAAATCCATTTCACATCAGCCAATGCGGTGGGACTGACTGTGAGAAGGTCATCTGCGATTGCTTTGCGACCATCATCAGATTCCAGTGTCAACTGATACTTACCAGGTTCTAGTTCTTGTGGTGCATCAAACTTGATTTGTTCTGGACTAACCCAGTTCAGGTTGTTCACATTAATGGATTGTCCATTCTCGTGCTCTAGCTCGATGCTCCAGTCAACTTCAATTTCTATTTCATTGTGATTTCTGATGTGTGGATTCACATGAAATTGAGTTCCTGTAACGGTAATGGGAACAACACTACCCACCACAACTTGAGTCGGATTGATCGACTCAATCGTTGGATTTAAAAATTGGGGAGAGCAAGCAAATACAGACCAAAACATCATTGCCTAAAAGCTCCAAAAGTAACCACCTTCAAATAAGATAGCCGTGAATTGTTGATTCCATCCAATTGAATCGGTTGAAAACGGAATCGACATAAATCTAAATCCGCCAGTAAATTCGCTGTTTCCCTGCCTGTAGCGGGTTCCTGCGGCCATTTCAAAACCTGGATAAGTCATGCCCCAAGAATTTAAAATGCTGTTTTCAGTGTACAGGACTTGTAGTTTATATGGGTTCACAGCCATCAATCCATCCAGATAACTTCCCAAACGCCTTCCAGTAGAACGATATGAAATACCCATCGTTATTGGGACCAGTGTTTGATTAATTCGATAACCAGAATCGTAGCTTTGAAGTAAAACCCGTTCAATGCCAAAGGAACCGTAAATTTTTTCACCCAGCGGACTTCGTCTCACCATGTAAATCCTGGTGTTGTAACTTAAAGGCATCGAATTTACACCCATAATCCCACCCGTTACCCCAATCCCTCTTATCAGTTGGTTGGGGGTAATTTGAAGAGATGTGGATGCAGTATAGGCACCATTTAATGCGGATGCCATAATTTTTACCGTGCCATACTGTATATTACCTGAGGCATGATAGCGAGCAGTATAGGACCCATTTGCATTTCTTTCGGGTTCTGAAATATCACCATCTGAAACTGTCAAGAAAATGTTTTCATCTTTTACCATTTGACCTGTAATATCATACAGTTCAACTTGGACTTTGGTGGGTTTGTTTGAATTGAGTTCGTGTACAGGTTGAGAAGTTTCGATTTTAATTTCTCTTACCGCCCCACTCGTAATGATGAGATGCTGGCGTTGCTGAAGTTTGTTCTCACTGGGAATACCATCTGGTGGGATTGGCTCTATGTAGAACCGTTGCATGACATCATCCGAACTAATTGAAACAAATTGTGTTCCCAAAGGTACTTTTACTGCTTTCAGACGGCCATTGGCATCTGTGGTTTGTGATGACAAGATATTTTGATCTGACCGAAAGTGAGCGACTTTTTGACTGACTGGTTTTGCAAATTTTGACAAGAGTTTGCACTTTAAAAATCGTTCAGACAAATCACGGTATGCCAGACACTCAAATGAGTATGGATCTCCATTGTGACCAGGCTGGTTCCATGTCGCCGTTAGTGTGTCACCACCTAACAGTTGAGCATTTGCCCCATTGTAGTCCGCAAGCAGCGCATTATCTACGATTGCAAGATCCAGGTTACCTATATCTGCTGTTAACATCAATCCTTTGGGGTCCAGACTTTTTTGTTCACTGTCAAAAGCTTCAAGTTGAACCTTAGCAATTGGTCGGTCCGTACTCATAATTCTTGGAAAAGTGTCCAATTTTAAACGCACTGGAATTGAAGCGTTAGGTCTGTCAGGAAGGGTTATTCGACTTCCCAGTGCACTACAAGACAGGATTTCAGCTTCATTTGGTATTACAACACTGTGGTAGAGGTCTTGAAGCACCACCCCACCCTCGCACTGTATTGGAAATGGAGAATGATTTATGGGATTGTAAGTCAAAATGTTTAAATGATAACCATGAACACCCAATTGCCAATGTGAAACCACTAGGTGATTTGAAGTCAGGTCCAGTTGATTTTCGCTGCGCTCACCGATGTTATTTTCGAGCGCAATTACAGCGGTTGAAACCGTGGGAGGGATCTGGACTCTCATTTGTGCAAGACCTTCGCCATTCGCCATTACAGGACCATAGATTTTATTACCTACAGAAACAGTGACACTGGTATTTGGCTCGGTTCGAACTGGTATTTCAGCTGGTGCAGAAATACCGTAAAGTGTATATTCAAACCGATTGTTAATGTGTCGTCTTAACCAAGCTATTCTCGGCTGAGATCGTATTTCTGGAGACCAGATTCCGTTTTTAATGGTTCCTTCACTGACATCCCAATCACCTGTACCAGTTGGCAACTGTATCTTTTGTCCGGTCTGTAAGGCGCTGTAGATTGGCTTATTGCCACATTTTTGAACCCCCCATCGTTCAGACATGTCAGGAAACTCTTTTTGGACAGAAGATAGAACCATTTGTTCAGGTAATGTCTCTTGGTGCCACACCAACACAGGATGATGACATTCTGCGGGGTATGACAATACTGGCTGTTGTGCATGGGCGTCCTGCCAAATAATTCCGACAATAAAAATTACAACATACACAACAAAGCTACTGCCAATTAATCTCCGCATGATGCAACATGGGAAGTGGTGGAACCATTTCAATTTGTATTGGAAACTCAGTTCGCTCATCCATCGGGCCCGTCATTATGACTGTAAATTGATTTATCCCCATTTTGAGTGGAACTTCAATGGAAAAACGCATATTTGATTGAACATATCCAATTACACTCGCAGCCTCTACTCGAGTACCAGGAGATGCCAGTCCTGTAAGTGTCACTTGAGAATCTCTTGTTGTGTCAGGGATTGGGTCAAGGGACGCTTTTGGCTTACGAATGACTTTGTCTCCAATAAGGATCCCCTGCTCCATTGAAGACAATAAAAGCCGTTTTTGATAGCCACTTAGTTCCGCATTGCCTTCTTCAACCTTTACTTGTAGCCCACCGAGTTCAGACAAATCCAATTGAATTTGACCATTTTCAAGAACAACTTGCTGCTGATCTTTTTTGATCTCAATACGAGGAGAACCTCGACGAGCGCGCGCCCGTATCCGACCGTCATCTAAGGAGATTTGAATGTGCTCAGATGAGATGTCTTCAATAAAAACAGATGAATTAGGCTCAAGTGACAGTTCGGTTTGTTCTAACTTTAATGTTAACTCAGATTTGTCTTTTACAAATACCCGTCGATTTGAAGACACAGTATCGCCCACTTGAAGTTGCTCATCTGTATTTTGTGAACTTTGCCAAGCTTCACCTTGAAGACTGAATACTGTCAAAACTGTCTGCTGCGGCATAAATACCTGTTGATACATCCAATAACTTAGTCCTAAAAAGACAATTAAAGTGAATACCAATACTTGCCTAGACATGTGGTTGAGGCTCAGTAGGCAAAGGAATAATCACGCGCCAAAACTTGAACTCATTGTCTTCATCTTCGGACAGAGTAATATTTTGAGAAGCAAATTGCTGAACAGCAGACCAATAGTACATGGCAGCAGCATTGTATTCATCCGTACTGACATCATAGCGTGGATGTGAAAAGGTCACCTCGGCCTGTTCTTCAGTTTTGACCAGCGTAATCGTTAACAGTCCACCAACAGGAAGATGTGGGCGAAGGGCGAATAAAAGTTGAACAAATGCACTGCTTAACGAACTAGGCTCACAAATAATCCAAACTGGGTCAGTATTAAGCTTTAATTCAACCCCAAGTTGTCGCTGTTGAAGAAATGGCAGTGCAGACTCTGAAGCATCTTGAAGTAAAATGTGTAAATCACAGCTTGTTTCTTTCTGCTGTTCATTGTGATTTGACTGGCTCTGAATGTTTTTCCACTGTGTGATTATCCCTCTACACCGGCGTGCCTCTTCAAGAATGGATACGGCGAGTGGATGTACTTCTTTTCCGTTCAAGATTTGAGTCATTCCAATAATAGAAGCAATGGGATTGTTTAAAGCATGCGCCATTCCAGCACCCATTTCGCCCACTGCAGCAAGACGAGCAGACTGTATGAGCTGATGTTGGGCATCTTGTAACGCTTTTGTTCTTATTTCAACGCGTTGTTGTAATACTTCGTTGGCTTCCTGAATGGTTTTGTTCTTTCTCAAAATTTCCTGTTGAAAATGACGCAATGCGGCTGACATCTGATTAAAAGTTTGAGCAAAATGTTGCAGTTCATCGTCCCCACTCAAAGGAACTTGATGTTCATATCGACCAAGCATTAATTCCTGAGCAGCTTTGCTAAGTTCCTTTAAATTGTAGGTAATGGGTTGGAGAAAGATACTGCCCAGAAGTCCCGCAGACAACAATGTCACAATTGCAATGAATGCAGTTCTTTGGGTAATGTCTCTTGCGGGACGTTCAACCAATTCTGCAGAAGAAACAACGGCAACTCGCCAGCCAAAACGAGACACAGGAGAACTGGCTGCAATCAATTGAAGACCTGATTCTGTTTCAGTCCGTATATCTGAAAACCCATCTCCTCCATGCAAACTTTCTAAAACATTTGACAATCCAGCGGTCAATTCTTCATCACTTGTCAACAGAAGACGGTCTTCTGAGTCATACAACGCCACTGATAGGCCCCCGTATTCTCGCTTTAAAAGAGTTTCTTTGAGGGGCTTGAGGCTGAGAAGAACCGCAACATGAAATTGGTCTGTTTGACTTGGTATGCGAAGCGGTAGAAATATCTCATCTTGATTTACGAATGGAACCCCAATGCTTAATGAAGGTGGTGAAAATTGAAGATCTTTCAACGCAGTATTGAACAATATTTTTCGAGTTTCATCATTAGAAAACATCGGAATAACAGGCGTATCGTCATTACGCAAAACAGCCAAAGCATCGATGTTTGGATTTTGCCGAATGAGTAGCTGTCCAAATGCTGAAAGCATGTCCAGTTCCGCATTCTCAATCACCAAACTTCCACTTTGGTTTTGTAAAGTTTTCAATTCCGCATACAACCAAGTGTCCACATAAATGGAAATACCGTCAGCGGTTGTGGCCTGAAGATCGGCCATATTCTGCCCAACATAAGTCTGAGACACTTGAGCTGAACCAAAACCCAGTACGGTCACAGGAATAAGTGTGACTGCAGTCAGAACAATGGCAAACCGGGTTGATAACTTCACTGATAATTCGGAAACCGTAAAAGAAAGCGAGTATAGAGTTGGGGCACGGACTCTACATGAATCGTTCCTCTGTATTTATGCACCAGCCTGTAAACAATGTTGAGACCGAGACCCGTACCTGCTCCAACAGATTTTGTGGTAAAAAATGGATCAAATATAAGATCGATATTGTCATTTAAAATACCCGTTCCATTGTCTTCAATGGTGCATAGAACCGTGTCGACCTCTTGGCAAATATTGACTGTGATTTGTCCTTCTAGACTTTGTCCGTATCGATCTCTTATGGCTTCAGAACCATTTTTTATGAGATTAACAAATATTTGCTGGATTTCATTGCATTGCGCCATAATTTTGACACTGTCATCAATTGAACTCTTGATCTGTACATGATCCAAGAGTAACGAACGCTCTAATAGAGTCACAGCAGCTTGAAATGATTGTCCAAGGAATACAGCTTCAAAATTATTGTTATTAGAATTACTTCGGGTGTAACTCGAAAGACCTGAAATAATAGAACGAATATTATGACAGTATTCTATGATTTCATTTGCGTATCCTTGAGCTGTACTTAAATCTGTTTCATCTGTAATGGCTTCACTCAAGCTCAAAATACCTTGAAGAGGACTGGAGATCTCATGTGCGATTCCTGCGGCTACAGTCCCGATTCCAGCCAGCTTTTGTGATTGAACCAACTCCGCTTGAAGTGTCTTGGCCTCATCTAGGGCTTGATACAATTCCTCATTTCTTGTCACAAGCTCGTTCATCAGTTCTTGTTTTTCACGGATGACTTGTTGTTTTGCAAGCGCGTTATCCACTTTATTACGAACCGCATATATGTTGTCCATCGCTTCAGACTTAAGCAAATATGCGTACACATCGTGTTCAAGGGCTTCAATAACTGTTTCCGTGCTGTCATAACCCGTGATGATAATGACCTCTACAGTTGGATCAATCTGTTT
>JAYYJC010000021.1:0-11355 GCA_036146655.1 Myxococcota bacterium
GATATGGGTGAGATTTGACGGCACGAGATAATGAACGGATCATTTGCGCCGCTTTCTCTTTCGTGTCTTTGCGCTCTTTGCATTTTGCTTGTTTTGATTCGCTCGTTGTTCAGCACTTGGGTAGATGTTGTGCACCCACTGCCGAAACGAATCAAAGTTGCCTTCAACGATGCTTGTCCGCATCTTGTTCATAAACGATGCAAACCAATGTAGATTGTGTACTGTTGTAAGTGTGGCTGATAAAATGTCGTTGATTCTAAAAAGATGATTCAAATAAGCTCGACTGTGATTTCGGCAGGTATAGCAGTCACAAGTCGGATCTGGGGGATAGAGATCTGAGCGATAACGAGAATCCGTCATTCGTATCCGCCCTGACGAAGTATAAAAAATGCCTGAACGGGCATGTCGGGTTTGGATGACGCAGTCAAACATATCAACACCTCTCGCCACGCCTTCTACAAGATCTAAGGGCAGGCCAACCCCCATTAGATAGCGAGGTGCATCTGGTGGCATGTATGGTGTAGTCGCATCAAGGATTTCACACATTATGCTGTGACCTTCTCCCACCGATAACCCCCCGATGGCATAGCCATCAAAGCCGATATTGGTTATTGCTTTGGCTGATTTTTTGCGGAGATCCGGAAAGAATGCACCCTGGACAATCCCGAACAGGCTTTGATCCGCTCGGACATGTGCCTCTTTGGAGCGCCGTTCCCAGCGGGCCGTTCGTTCAATGCTTCGAGCTGTCCGTTCTTTGTCTACCCCAAAAGGCAAACATTCATCAAAAACCATGGCAATATCTGCGCCAAGCAACTGTTGGATTTCCATTGAGCGCTCAGGTGACAGAAATGTTTTTTTTCCGTCTAGCTCATATGCAAATGTGACTCCCTCTTCTGTGACTTCAGATTTTTTGAGTGAAAATACCTGAAACCCCCCAGAGTCAGTCAGAATAGGAAGTTCAACACCCATCATTTTATGAACACCGCCATGTTTTGCAACCAACTTCTCACCAGGCCGTTGAGACAGATGGTATGTATTGGCCAAAATGATTTGACTTTTGGTGTCAGGCAGCATGGAGGCCGGTAAGCCACGAATGGCCCCTTGCGTACCAACCGGCATAAATACGGGTGTTTGAATGGTGCCTCGTGCGGTTTCGAGAGTACCAGCGCGGGCTTGCCCCTGTGTGGCTTGGATTGAGAATGGAAGGGATTTCATCTGGAGCACCATTATTCAAGTTTATTTGTTATGATAAGCACGCCTTTAACAGTTTTTCTATAAAATGAATCGCCCACATGCGGTATATTTATTAGATTGAAGTGGGGGATTATTACACTATGGCAGGAAAATCGAACCGACCACTTCCTTTGGCGTCTGGAACGACACTATCTGAGCATTATACTATCGAGGCTTTGGTTCGTCTTTCTGAAGGTCGAATGTTTTATCTGGCCAACGATGATCGTCCCGATAGACCCAACCAATATTGTTGGAGTTGTGGTAGCGATGCAACGCCTCGTGGGGCCTCTGTCTGTGTCAACTGCGGGATCTCTGTGCAGCAACACAAGTTTTTGGTTTCAGTGCGGTGGAACAACGAGTATTCGGAAAACTTCTTGCGGTTTGTGGAATTGGGTTTGAAACATGATGTTTTCGTTGAACCAGTCGACAGCTTTTTTGAGCATGGTGGTTTGTGTTCGTTTGTCCATTGGAAACAAGAGCAAATGCTTGTGGCGCAATCCGCACCTTTTCATGCTGAAGAGGTTTTAGATATGGCCCAACGAATGATTGGACTTTTGGCTTATTTTCATCTTCACGGTGTTTCCCTTGGTCCACTCAAACTTGGTAATTTCTTAATTGACAATCAATCGCAACGAATCTCTCTCTTTGATCCAGACATTAGACAACTCTACTCTGGGCCAGTTCCTGAGTCTGATGGGGCAATCGAGATTCCATCTCTTTGTGAGACTCTTCGACGCATTACATCCATTTCAGATCAAGTCCTTTTAGATCTTTTCAGCGACGGAATGAAAGGTCAATTTTCCTCACTTTTGGATTTTGGCAGAGCCATAGAAGCGTTGTTGGAACAAAACCTTCAGGCCATACATCACGGTGACATAAGTGCGATGAGTGATGTTGGTCGAGTTCGTACACTCAATGAAGATAATTGGAACTGGGGAACCCTCAGCCCCACTAAAAAACTATATGTTGTTGCAGATGGCATGGGTGGACATGATTGTGGTGAAGTGGCCAGTGAACTTGCTGTTCAGACGATTTTCAATTCTGCCCGTCATGCTGTGACAGAGTCTCAGGATTCCAATGACGATGGCCATCTCGAAAAACTACTCGAGAACTCCTTCCAGGATGCAAACAACACCATTAAGTCTCAGTCAGAACAAATGGGATCCGACATGGGAACCACGATGGTGGCAGCCTTAGTCGATCACCCTCGAAGCAAAGCTTTTATTTCCAATGTGGGTGACTCTCGAGCGTACATTATCCGTGAAGGGGAATTACATCAGATTTCGCATGATCACAGCCTTGTTGCAAAGATGGTTGAACAACGTACCCTCACCAAAGAGCAGGCCCGTTATCATCCAAATTCCAACATTCTTTTGAGAACGGTAGGGACTGAGCGAAATGTCATGATTGACATCTTCCAAGTTAGTCTTCAACCAAACGATGTCATTCTTTTGTGTTCTGATGGCCTTTGGGGTGAGGTAGATGACTCAGATATTATCGAGATCTGCAATAGCTATGAAGATCTACGAGAAATCTCAATGGAGCTTGTGAATGCAGCCCATCTTGGTGGTGGAAAAGACAATATCACTGTCATGATGGTTAGAGTCTAGGTACTAAATACATCCCTTAAGGCTGGTACTGATGGTGTAAGCCAACAGAAGTGCCCCGATTGTGAGTGTCACACTGACAGTCATCATGAGTGGAGTAGGGGTCAAACGATGGCTACTTGAAGATTTTGGTTTGGGCGCTTCGCTAGGCTCAATGGTAGGGCTGTGCTGCGTTTTGGATTTGGTTACCATCAAGGTGGCTGTTTGCTCCCAATCTTCTTCACCGGTGTGTTTTGGCCAACAGTCGATGAGAACATCATTGGCCGCTGGAAGGGGATCCAATTGTGTGGAAATGATTGGGATTATTGGTTTGTCTTGGTCAAAATCAATGGACTCAAAGTCTCGATGTAGCCAATCCGAAAGACGAGAAAGCGCATTCCGCTTGTCGCTTGGTAGCGGAAGTTGCTCAGGATGAGTCATAAGGATATTGGCAGTATTTTCTGGTGACAATGTGTGTTCGCTTCTATTGATGGTAGAGGATTCAGACTGAGACGCCTCTTTGTCAAATTCGTCGAGTTGAGGGGTGTCAATTTGATGGAGCGACTCGATGCTTAATTCCCTCAGTGTATGGCCTGCTTGTGGTAAATGCTCAACCGTAAATTTTCTCAATGCTTCTGCTTGATCAATCTGATTGGGCAATTGCCTGTGCAGGGGTTCTGAAGAAAGTGCCAAGGGTTGTTCAGCGACACTGTTCCACATATGCATGAATTGTGCGCGGTCAATTTCCGGTGGACTGGTACCAGTGACGCCGATGAGAACAGGGTCACCGGTTTCAGAGATACCGATTGAAAAGTCATTTAATTGTCCATGTCCAATACGAGTATGATGAAGAAAGTCCAATGCAGTACTGATGCGGTGGTAGATCCAAAGCAAGATCTCAGGTGAAGGGGTAGGCAATTCTCCAAGCACAGCAATCGCTGTACCATCTTCTACCCAACACGATCGACCTTGTATCCGGCCAACCAGTCGAAGTGTACCAATCTGATAGTGTTGTGGCATTTCAAGCATGGGGGCGTCGCCATACCATAAAATCTGAGTGCCACGGTGTCCTGAAAGCTGACCCAGCTGCGCCAAAGGGCGTTGCTTGTGTTGAAGCGTTCGCCAAGAGATGAAGGTGTGATGCTTCATAAAGGAGGATGCTTTTAAGGTGAAACAAATAAGTTACTAATAGTAACAGAGTTTTCTTATTATGTCAGACCTATACAGTCTTGGTTTGGGTAGCGGTTCTCGTCTCGTAGCCCTTCTAGGCCCAACAAACACCGGAAAAACCCATAGAGCCATTCAGAGGATGATTGCTCTCAAGGGAGGTATGATCGGTTTGCCTCTAAGGTTACTCGCCAGAGAGGTCTACAGCCGCTTGTGTGAGGCGACCTCAGAACAGTCCGTGGCCCTGATCACCGGAGAGGAACGAATCATTCCGCTCAATCCTGTGTTTTGGGTATGCACAGTCGAATCAATGCCACTTCAACGGCTGGTACCAATTGTTGTGATTGACGAGGTACAGTTGGCCACTCATCCAACCAGAGGTCATGTTTTTACAGATCGGCTTCTCAACGCCAGAGGTACTAAAGAAACTTGGTTTCTGGGATCAGACTCAATGAGACCACTCATAGAAGAGCTTTTACCCACGACTGAGTTTCAGACTGCAAATCGACATTCAACATTAAGTTATGTTCCGCCAATGTCTATTCGAAAGCTTCCTGCACGGAGTGCTGTGGTGGCATTCTCAATGTCTCATGTGTATGAGTTGGCTGAACAGATTCGAAATGTCAAAGGTGGTGTGGCCATCGTGCTTGGTGCGTTGTCCCCTAAGGTTCGAAATCAGCAGGTGGCATTATTTGAGTCTGGCCGTGTTCAGCAGTTGGTCGCCACTGATGCCATTGGAATGGGCCTCAATCTCGATATTCGTCATGTGGCGTTCGCTGGCCTCTCAAAGTTTGATGGGCAGCAGCATCGCATGCTGGATGCAAGTGAACTGGCCCAAATCGCCGGTCGAGCTGGCCGATTTACCAAAGATGGGACATTTGGTCTAATCGATTCCTGTGCAGACAACGGCGGGCTTACCCGAAGTGTCATAGATGCCATCGAGCAGCATAGCTTTCATCCCGTACGAAAGATATGGTACCGAAACAGTCAGTTGGATTTCTCTTCCGTGGAAGCGTTATGGAGTACCCTTCATAAAAGACCGTTTAAATGGTGTTTGATGCCCATCAAGGACCCTGACGATGAGTTGGCACTTGAGGCATTATTGATTGAACCAGACATTGAGTGGGCTGCCCGTACTCCTTCGTTGCTCGAACTCCTTTGGGATGTTTGTCGGATCCCTAATTTCAGTCAATTGGGAGCACATGCCCATCACGGATTGTTGAAGGCCATTTACCGTCGATTGATTTCAGACAAAGGCCATTTGACCAAGGACTGGGTCTCCAAAAAATTATTTGAACTTGAGCAGCGTGATGGGGGAATCCACTTTGTTATGGGTCAGCTAGAACGCGTGAGAACTTGGGCTTATGTGGCACATCGGCAAGACTGGGTTTCTGATCCTCAAGAAATGAGACGCCGCTGTCTTGCTCTAGAAAATAGGCTATCTGATAGACTGCATGAGCGGTTGACCCTACAGTTTATTGATGAAGATGCTGGTGGAGTGATGCTCAAGGCTGAACCTGAGTCGGTGCAAATGGACGGGTTGACAGTCCAAAGTGCTACGGGGGCATTGGGACACATGTCTGGTTTTCGCTTTGTGGCCGATTCAAAGGCTGAACGTACTTTTGGAGTCCGTCAAACTCGAAAGGCTGGCCACTCAGCATTAAAAGCACAGGCCGAAGCATTGGCCCAACAGTTTTTGCAATCTGCCGACCCTGCTTTGGGTTGGGATGACGATCTCCAATTGTGTTGGCGTGACATTCCACTTGGCTGGATAGAAAGAGGAACAACCCTGAACTCGCCTCGACTTCGCATGCATGCTTTAGAGCTTTTACCAAGTGAGGCTCGTCGTTTATTACACTTGCGACTTGAAGAGTGCATTAACGGCATGCATCAAAAATTTAGGTCTCGATTGATGACTAAGCACAGTAAACTCAAAGGATTAATGTTTGCTTTACAGGACTCATTGGGGGTTATCAAAAGATCAGACATCGATTTTATGTTGAAGGGCTATAAAAAGTCAGATTGGAAATGGGTCTCTCGTGCTGGAATTGTGGTGACATCAGAATGGGTCATGGCCAAATCAATTATGGGTCCACAGTGGCAGCGTTATCGAGCAGCCCTGATCGCAGCGTGGATAAGTGAATCGAAAGTCCCCAGTCTACCAGGCGCTAAATGTGCACATGGGTTGGATTGGTCTGCTTCATTTGGTCCGATGATGGGTTTTGAACACCGTGGAGTAATGTGGATACGGGTTGACATTGCGGAACGCATCCGAAAACGACTACGGTCTATTCGAGGTCCAACGCCTTGGGATATACCCAATGAGCCGATGAGTTGGTTAGGCTGTGGCAGAGAGGATTGGAATGCAGTCATCAGAACCTACGGTTATCGCATTCGTTCAGGAAAGATGTATCCTCCAAAACGCCATTAGCGAGTGATTTGTATCCGTGCGTTGAGCTGGCCAGGACTATATGTCTCTACCGAACCATCTGGCCAAGTGACCACCACAGTTTGAATCTTTGTGCTGCTTCCTAGTCCAAAGTGTACTCTTGGTGGTTTGCTCGAACCCGTGGCTTCTCCTCCTGCAAAAATCCAGTCGGTGTAAGTTTGTTCAGCTGTGATAACGGAAACTTTTGATCCGATACCGAAGCGATTGAGACCGGCCTGTGACAGTTCGATTTCAATCCAGTTTCCATTGCTGCATTGCCCCCAATAAATCTCGGTGGGTGCATTGACTGCTGCTCGTATGATGTCGAGGTTTCCATCTTGATCAAGATCGACCATGACACCACCTCGCGCAGATGCTGTGTCTTCAATTTCCCAAATATCTGAAACATAAATTAAGCCCTGTCGATTGTTAATAAAGAATGCATCGGGCTGTTCATGCATATAGTTGGTCCCTTCGAGTGTATCAATTGGAAATGGGCCATACGACAACCACACATCAAGGTCCCCATCATTGTCAAAATCCTCGGCTGCTGGAGACCATGAAAACAGGTGCCGGTCATCACATTTCGTAAACCCATAAGCCTGTTCTGCATGGTACCAACTGTTATCTGAATCAGACAAGAGCATGGCCGGATTGCACCAGCTTGACATGAAAATGTCAGGCTCTTGATCATAGTTGAAATCGGTGATGTCTGCCCCCATACCGTACAACGCAATTTGTAGTGAAGTGGGACCTTCAATCATGGTGTATCCGCTGCCATTCCACTCAAACATCAGGTTTGGCATCCACTCTGGACCAAAGTCATTGACAAAGTAAAGCAGCGGCGGCGTTCCTTCCTGCGGAAGAAGGATGGCCGAAAAGCTGTATGGAAGAGGATCAATTTCAAAGGCGTCTGTTATTTCAGTAAATTGGCCGTTTCCGTTGTTGAGATAGAGTTGAGGTGGGTGAGGCTCCGGGAATACAATGCCATCTGCATCGTTTGGATCGTCTGTGTCAAAAGATGCTTCACGGTGTGACACAAGGATCAAATCCAAGTCACCATCCAAATCCACATCTCCAAATGTTGCGCCTGAGGTGTCGTAAGCGTATTGCGTAAGTCCAGCGGATTCACTCACATCTGTAAAAAAGGTCCCGTCGTTTCTGAGAAGCCGATCGGAAGCCTCTGCATGTGCCACCAGTAAGTCAAAATCTCCGTCTCCATCGTAATCTGCAGCAACACCGCCCACACTTAAGGCCGGTAAGTTGTCCGGAATCCATTGATGTGCGGTTGTAAAACCATTGGCTGATCCCAGATAAAATTCATCAAGATCTAGGGTTGCCAAGTAGATGTCGTCCCATCCATCTCCATTAAAATCTGCCACCATGATGCCGCCTCCAGCATAATTGTAGATGGACTGTGAAGGGTCTGAGGCGTATCCACTAGCGGATTGATTGGACAGTTCACCAAAGCGAGCGAGGTCCGTCGAAAACCGCGTGCCAGCTTTAGTGAGGGGATCCGCACATTCAAAATAGGAAATGGGCTCTTTGTCAAGGTTTTCAGTATTGCAGGATAGGAGAAGAAAAATCATGCCTGTGCTCTTTCATCACTATTATACATGACCTTTAAGTCTGGCGACAGGCTTGTCAATTCAAGGGTGTCAATCTATGAAAGAAGAAATCAGCCGTTCAAGCTCAGGTTCGAGGTATCGAGCCAATTCTTGGTGTCCAAGCCGAGAAAAGTGGTTGTTGTCTTCAAGCAGTTGATTTTCATCTTTCTGACGGAGTAGCTGACGCACATCAATCAGGTGGATGTTTGAAAACTGTGCGGCAACTTCCTCTTCCAATGCCCAGTAACTGGACAAATCATTGAATGACTGCTGTGCAATCAGTTGAGGCACGAGGATCACCTGTGCCTGATTTGAAGCAGCGATAGACTGTATCTGAATTAGATTTTGTCGAGCATCCTCGATCGGAACGGCCATTGGATACCCTTGATGCATCACCTGCGAGCGCATCGGCTGTCCGTCTGGTCCAAGCGGTGGTGCAGCAATATTGGCTGTGTTGGAATCTGTCGTTATCATTCTGAATAGAAGATCGCTTCCAGCAATAATGCGAATGTTTCGAGCCATTTTCCCAATCTTGACCAATATAGAATCACTGCGCTGCTCTCGTTCCAATCGGGTAAAGGGGTTGTCAGCTGTCAGATCGTTGTGTCCGATGTAGAGGACAATCCATTTGGCTTTGGTGAAGGTCAGAATTTGATCGAGTGTTCTTGATATGGTGTGGCTATCTCGTTCAGCAGCTCCATAGTTCCATGTTTGAATCGATCTTTTTTTGCACAATCGTTCGTGAATTTGTGCAGAGAAAAATGCTTCAGGCTCTGTACCAAATTGGTAGGCGCCACCCGTGGAAGAACCGCCAAGGTAGACCAGACTTTGTTCTCTCTGATCAGCTTTTAGGCATTGAGCGCTCCAAAAGGGCACTGGATTACGCCAATTGTCTTTTTCAGTGGCCTCTCCAGCAAGGTTTTCGGGTGACCAAGCCGTATTGAGGTAACTTGCGCGGAGACCAATTTCTGTGGCCACGATGAGACTGATAAGAGTCATTGCAAGTTGATCTGCAGCAAAGCTGGGACCTCGCTCCAGCAGCGTTTGTCTCAGCATGATGATTCTGATGAGTCTCCAACTGATACCTGCCAATGTGCCCCACTTCCATCCAAGGAACCCAAAAAATATGAGGGCAGGCCAGTCACCGTTGAGCCAAAGATTGCGAAATGAGTGATTGCGATGTAGAAAGCCTGGTGCAAAGACAAGTGCAATTCCCACCACGGCCCAAGGGGTTGGTGTTTGCCAAGTGGCCAATGCGCATGCAATGATTCCACCCATCCACCACATCTTATTCTGAGCCACATGATCTGTTTTTATAGGACGCACGAAAAGACTGCATAGCCAGGGCCATAGTCCAATCCAAAGTGCGATTTGAGCAAGTTGATTGCCTGGGGTATTTGTGAGTGCGAACTGCTCAGCGATTGAGATCCAATCTTTGATGGAATACCAAGCAACGGTCGTAAGTGTGAGCAAAACATAGGAAGATAAGCGATGTTGTTTCCAACCCAACAGCAATCCGATGATTCCGCCCACAAAAGCCCCAGCCCAAATGCTGGACGAGACCACCAGTTCGTTTCCGTTGATGGCGAGTGACGACAATCGTCCTGCTCCATTTTGAGGGGCTAGACTGCAATCTGAAATCTCTTTGTGTGTGATCAAAGTGGATGACCATGGCTTTGAATATGGTTGAGCATTGCTTTGATTTTCCATACGCCAGCCATTGGCAGAGAGTTCGATTGAATGACGCAGATTTCCGGTCTTAAGTGTTACTCTGATGGGGGCTGACTTTGGATCAACAGTTATTTGAAGATTTTGAATTGGCTTTAGACAGCTTAAAGTATCGTGGCGTCCAAAGGCATAATGTTCAAGTCGAATCTGGTTCTCACGAATGCCTGTTCCACGGCCACTTTGAGGTTGGGTTGTGACTTCGGATTCAAGCACGCCAAGGAACTCGGATTGAATGGGCCGTGTGGCTTCCAGTTTCGGGGTCGACGAGACTCCCAGCAGTATTCCAACCACTGCCATGAAAGCCATTCGAACCATTTGATGGGAACGCTGCATGGGCTTATTGTAGCCCATTCAAGATGAGATATAAAGACATCGCTTTGAAGATGCGTTACATTAATTTCGGCCATCTTATCCACTGCACACTGTATCGAGGGGTGCCCTTTATGTTTCGTCGGCTTTGGCTTCGTCTTGTTTCGTCGGTGGTTTGGCGCCTTCCTGGGCGACCTGCTCGTTTGCTTGCATCATTTGCCCAAGCTGAACGGGGATCGTCCTACGACATGCTTGAAGCAGCAGAGCGTACTGAAGATCCCAAGTTGCGGATAAAATATTTGAGACACTCCCTTGATGAGGCTCGTCATGCTCGCCTCTTTCGAAACAGGGCGATGGCTCTCAATCCAGACCGTGCCAGTGCTGCATTGATGGATGCCAACTATTTGTCATCCCATGGAATCATTCGATCAGAAAGTCTATTTGAGCGATTTGGTGAAACCCGATTCTTAGCTTTTGTCTATGATGCTGAAAGCCGAGGTCTAGAACAGTTTCAAATGTATTGTGATTTGAAGTTACCAGATCCAGATACAATCGACACATTGAAAAGAATCATAAAAGACGAACGGTTTCATCGTTCCTATTCTGGCGCTGAACTCCAGCGTCGCAGTCAGAAAGGTCAAAAGTCTGATGTACAACAAGCCATGCGAGCCCAATATTGGTCCAATCCTTGGGAGGCGTGGCTCCGGTTTGGTCGAGTGCTTGGGTCCGTGATGGGTCGATTTTGGTTGTGGCTGTTGTATGTTCTACTGGTCGGATTCTTTCGACCTTTTGCCAAGTTGGAATCTCAAGGATGGCATTCCAATCCGAGCAAGCGGGTCAGTATTGATGACGCACGGCAACAATCCTAGGCAGCCCCATGAGTTACATTATTGGAATTTCAGCTTTGTATCATGATTCTGCAGCGGTTTTACTGAAGGATGGAGTTGTCGTTGCTGCTGCTCAAGAGGAGCGTTTTACACGGGTAAAGCATGACTCTTCTTTGCCAGTCCGTTCAGTCCGCTGGTTATGTCAGCATGCCGGTATTCGCATATCCGATGTGGATTATTTCTGTTTTTACGAAAAGCCGCTCAAAAAATTTGAACGGATTTTGGCCACATCAGTGGCAACCTTTCCAAAGTCAATAGGTGCTTTCCCTACACAAATGCACAGTTGGTTGTCAGACAAGCTTTGGATAAGAACCCGTATTGCTCAGACATTTTCAATTCGACCCGACAAAATTCTCTTTGGTGAACACCACCTATCTCATGCGGCGTCCGCTTTTTTTGTGTCTCCCTTT
>JAYYJC010000022.1:0-10000 GCA_036146655.1 Myxococcota bacterium
GGCACCGCCTCAGGCAAGGTGAAACCATCATGCGTGAAGTCAAGCAAATGTCTAAATTGGAGCGCTTAGCTGCACAGGACCTTGCAGAATTTATGGGGCATAACCCTAAAAAGTTGCGTTCAATTCGGATTGGTGCATTTCGCGGCTTTATGATTTCCATCGAAATTGCATCTGAGCCCAAAAAGAAAGAACTGCTTAAGGAATACATTGATTTGGCATGGCCAAGTACTCCAGTCAGAGATGAGCGCAGCCGTGAAACCTTAACAAAACACTTCAAGGCCCGTCCGTCTCCACCCGTGACAGGACCAAAAGCTAGAATTGTCATTGGCGATCCATCATTTGAAAAATCGAACACACTAAGTGGGCCCTGGAAACTTGCGCCAGGGATCCAACTGATTACCAACAAGCCCGAGGCAAATATCGAATTGGACACTGAAGAAACCATGGATGGAGAACGGGCTCTGCGCTTTTATGCATCAGATAAAACCCGAAGTTTTCCATCAGTGGTCCAAACCATTTCCGTTCCGGCAGGACAGAGAATAAGGCTTCGCATGTACATCAGAGCCTCAAAGTTGAGAACAGAGTTTAAACAGAGCCCAAACAGTACCCGTGTTTCGATCCGATTTTTAGATGCAAACGGTGAGCCAGTCGCTCCAAGAAACGATGCTACCGCTCGCTTGGGTTCTTATGAGTGGGAGCTAATGGAAATCAAGGCCATGGTTCCACACAATGCCACTATGGCGGAGGTCAAAATAATCAGTGGCCAATCAGGGACAGTCTGGTTCGACGGCATGTCAATCAACATCATTGACATGTACTAGTTTGTATTGAGAATAAACATCACCAACACTGCCACAAATAGAAGCGCAATCACAATCCACACAAAACGATTGTCTTGACGGGGATGGGCGTATACGATTGGGTCGATTACATGAGATGAACTCTCTTCGGTTTCTTCCTCTGGAACCACTGATGGCGCAACCGTTGCTAAATCCAACTCATGGGCATAAACATCGAAGCCTTCTCTGAAAATGTTGTCGTCATTGTCATTTGACCCTGCGGTTAATTGAATGCTTTTGGGATCGGGTGGTTCATCCAAATCCGTAGCCCCCGACGCTCCTGATGTCATTTCTTCTGTCACTTCACGTGCATCTTCTTCGTCTTCAACAGGGAGCTGAAAGATCGGATCCGTTGCAGGAGCCTCGCCAAGTTCCCGAACAGAAGCGGGGTTTACCACAGCAGCTTTCAATGGGCTTGATGATTTCGGTTGGTTTAACTCAATTTTGTTTGACGCATCAGATAAGCCCAACCGTTGGCGCGCCGCCAATTCAATTAACGGTGTATCATCGGGCTCATCTGGATAGACTCCCCAATTGTCTTCAGAGTCTTCGTCAGCATTATCATCCAACAATGCGGTTGATATCTGAACTTGAACAGAATCTGCCCCAGCTGAAACATTTGCAGCAACCTGTTCATTGGGTATGGCGAGCGGAAGGCGCACAGTTCCAACTGACACATGTGCCTGCTGAATGGGCTCATTGGGTATATCGTCAAGTTCTAAGTCATCATCCCCATCGTCTAGCGCCCAAGCTTGGGTTGGAGGGGTCACTGCCGTTTGAACCAAAGGAGCAGCCCCACCAAGCTGAATGGTGGCTGCAGCTGGTTCTTCATTGTCGAATGAGTCAAAGATTTCAAAGTCATCGTCGTCATCCGACTCAACCATTGCAGACAGATCCCAGACCATAGCCCCTGACTCAACAAGACTGTTGTCTTCTTGAATCTCAGAAATATTGGCTGTTCCAATAAAAACTCGAAGAGGCGCCGCCTCAAGTTCTTCTTCTTCTTCAATGACGAATGACTCGTCATATAGAAAATCATCTGGCTCAGGTTCTTCTAAAGGCGGTGCATCAGTGAAATCTGGCATTTTCACCAAAATGGCCCGTTGGTCAATCAACAAACGGTCTGGCCTTCCTTTGAAAATCTTTGAGCGTGACACGAAACTATTCACCCCATAGTTTATTGAAACTTTCGGGTATGTTTGTCCCATCAAATATGGTCTCAATTTTATGACGGGCATTTTCATTGACTTGGATATGAAGGCCTGCTGGAGTGGAAGAAGACAGCAGCAGTTCAAGTTCAATCATGTGATTAATCGACTGAGTCACGATTATTTGTTGTTCTTCCACCAAACCTCGATACCAGTTGTCCGCACGGTGTGCATAAGTAAAATTTGCATCGAGCAGACGCCCGGCCAATTCTCTCAACAAACGGCGTCTCGGATTGGGTTCATGAACAGGAGGACCATCTTCAGCCCAAACGGTGGCAATGCCCAATTCTGATTTTAAATCTAAAATGGCTTCAGGGCTCATTTGCAATTGCTTGGGCAAATGTTTTTTAGCACCGAGGTGTCTGGCAAGATCGAACGGATGCAACTCAAGCTGCCTTGCGACTTCAGTTAAGCTTTTCTGTCTAAATAAATCGATGTTAGACATGTTACTCCCCCTCTTCCAAGCTCAAATAGTTGGGTGTGACCCAAATGAGTTCTTGGACACATTGAACCACTTGAAGTTCATTGCTAGCAGTCCAGTTGTCGTAGGCTGTATTAATGGCCACTTTTAAATCTCCCAGCAATTCAGAGTCATCAAGCCACACATCAATGCTAAGGCAATCTGCGTATTGATCATATATGATTGGCGCTACTTCCGCACCCACGGACTGAAGCGCACCAGAAATGGCGGCAACCCAACGATAAGCCAACCTGTGTCCAATCTGCTCTGGTGCATCCAGTGCCCATGTTTCCTGAACACTCGCTGGAACGGGTAAAATAATCGAAAGGGCTTGAATACGACCGTCTACATCCGGATTTTCTTCGACACAAGCCACAACGGGAATGGTCACAGGGTTCAAATCTTGCTGTGGAAGTGGTGCAGAGAGTGTATTGAAAATGGGTGCCAGTGCATCTCGAACTTGATCATGATGCTTTAAAATGGCCGCACGGTATGACTCAGGCAGGGCACTTAGACTAGCCTCAACCGTGTGAAACTGCTCGAACTCTGCAACGGTCTCTTTTAAACTTGGCTCGTCTAGTTTTTGTGCCACCGCCGCTTCACGCTCAGCCACAACATTTTGATATGGCGCATTTCGTTCATCAATGATGGCACGGCCAACAGCCAGTCCATTCAAAATGGCAGCATGGCCCCGTTTATTTTCTTCTTGAGATAAGCCTGCTGACAGTGAATTGCTTTCCGTCAGATCATTGTTTAAGTTCACGAGTTCAGCTTGCAACTCTTTAATTTTTTGTTCCACATCAGAAATCTTTCGGCGGAGCATGGCCTGTTCGTTAACGAGCCGTCGACTTTCACTTTGTCGCCAACGCCCTAACTCTTCAAGTGCGTTGAAAAGCGTAGAATTTGATTTTTTGCTAGACATGATTCTAAATACACTCCGATACTAAATACATCATACTATGAAAAGGAGTTAACCTTGTGCGGCCTAAAAGTCTGTACATTCTGTCCACCCTCCTAATCCCTCGGCTTTGGCATAAGCCTCGGCAACCTCTAAGCGATCCATGTAGCGATCAACTGCGTACTGTTCGCTTCTGTATACAGAATTAAATCCCAGCCGTACAAGGAGTTCATTGACCAATAGCCGATAATGACTGTCATCATAAAGGCTGTCAGGTTGATAAATCTTTGCTAACTGAGCAATCGCAGGGTTGTTTCCCTGTAACACTACCCAAGACAGCTTTTGATCATAAATGTCTGAACATATGGCATCGAACTTAAGTTCAATCAATTCATCCGTGATGAGCAATTGTAAAAACTCTTTTGCTTGCAGGCCGTAACAAGATTCATCTGGTTCAAGCATGCCCCCTCCCGGCGCAGAAATCCCCAGTAGTCTATGTATTTCTGTGTGTGCGTTGTAATTGACCACTTCAATGGTAACGCCGTCAAAGGCCTGTTGGCCGGAGACAAAATAGTCTTCTTGACACCAGTTACCTGCATCGTCAAATGGCAAGGACTGAGAACTGCTACAACTCAAAAGAACAAACCAAAATGTAAATAAAAAATGATGCATATAAAGAATAAGCCCGTTTGGTCAGGATGATTGGTCAAGCAGGGCCCGTACTCGTAACACAATAGCGAAAACTCTGCTTAAGCCACATTCGGGCCAACTGGTATTTGATACATGCGAAATGAGCATTGTACCTTCAAACCATTAGCTTAGAAGTTTGTACACTCAGCCCAGCCACCCAGATTTTCAGACTCAGCCAAGGTTTCTGCCGTTTCGAGTCGGGTTTTATACCGTTCTGATTTGTCCAAATCGCCTTCATAGACCGTCGCATAGCCCATGCGAACGAGCATTTCATTGACCAACAAATCATAGCTTCCATCATCGTATAGACCAGGCATTTGATAAAGTGTCATCAACCTTACAATTTCGGGATCTTGGCCTTGAAGAACCAACCAAGACAAATCTCGGTCGAAAATATCAGTGCACTCGACATCATATTCAAATTTTACAGTTTCCCCAAGAACGAGGTCCTCAAGAAACCAATGTGCTTCGTCTCCGTAGCATTCTTCAGGTGCGGAAGGCTTTTCTGTTTCAGGCGCAGCGGCACCGAGCATTCGAACCGATACAAAGCCAATCTCAGGGTCATTGATTTCAACGGTGTCTCCATCGATAACCCTTTGAATAAAATAGGATTGACTTGGTCGACACCATGTTTGATTGGCAAGTTCTATTCGATCTTCGAGCTTAGAAAAGTCACCACAGCCTGCATTTATCACGCTAAAGATGGTAAATAGATATAACATAGGCCCCTTAAACTGCGGTCTGATGCACCAAATTCATGCCATTGATGTTTGAATAAAAGTAACACATTTTAAGGTCTTTTGTGACCGCCCCTTCAATCGAGATGTCCACACCACCTAAATCCATTGCTGAGCCCATTCCATTTAAATCACCTACGGACCCTTTGCCTTGGGCAGTGCAGGTTGAAAATGTGAGCAAAGCCTATGACATTTATCTCAATGACAGAGCAAGATTGCTTGAGTTTTTTGGTAATCGTACACATCACCAACAACACTGGGCACTTCAAAATATTGACTTTGAGGTCAGCGAAGGTCAAAGTTTTGGTATCATTGGTGCAAACGGTGCCGGAAAATCGACACTTCTAAAGTGCCTCGCAGGCATTACTCAACCATCCACAGGGGTCATAAGAACCAGAGGGGAATTGGCTACCCTTCTGGATCTCGGACTTGGTTTCCATCAGCACTTTAGCGGAAGGGAAAACATTCACATGAGCTGTGCGTTGCTCGGCTTATCTCCTGAGGAAACGGAAGCACTCGTACCAAACATCATTCAGTTTGCTGAAATTGGCGCCTACATTGACTACCCCGTGCGAACTTACTCTGCAGGGATGAACCTGAGACTTGGTTTCGCCATCGCTGCGCATTCTCCAGCGGATGTATTTTTAATAGATGAGGTTTTAGCGGTTGGTGATCAGCGTTTTCAGCGGCGTTGCATCCACAAAATTGAAGAATTTTTAGAGGCTGGACGCACTTTAATACTGGTAAGTCACGATTTACATGCCATACGCTCATTGTGTACCCATGCGCTTTGGTTAGATCAAGGTCAAATCAAAATCGAGGGTGAAAGTAAATATGTGGTTGATCAATACTTGGATATGGATCGCAGCATTCAGCACAATCCCGTACGGCAGCAACAACGCCCTAACATTACACCTGCACCAGATGTAGAATTGCCTTTTGATACCGATATTACAGACAATGAGCTTCTAAATCGCCTGCGGCAAAGCCTGCACCTGCCAAATCCTGCCTCTCATTTTTGCCCACAAGAAACAACCGCATATGACACCGTAGATGGAGACCGCCCTGTTGTTCAAGGAACAGGAGAAGTGCGAATCATTCGTGTACAATTGCTCGATGGAGATGCAGAGCCACGGGCTCGGTTTAAAACTGGGGACGATCTAATTGTAGCGGTTACATTTCGCACCACTGAACCAGTACCAAGACCCATTTTTGGTGTTGCCCTATTTAGGAATGATGGAACCTACATCCATGGCCCAAACACCAGATTTGATGATGTCCTTGATAGAGACTTTCACGGTGTATACACATTTTTCATTCAGTGGCGTCAGATACAGCTATTGAGCGGAACCTACCGTTTAAGCATTGCGGTCTTTGACCAACATCATTTAAAGCCTCACATCTGGCACAATCAACTCTACGATTTAGAAATTGTGTCAGATCTGCATGATCATGGAATGATTATGCTCGATCATGCCTGGGGTCTTCTCAGTCATCACGAAGAATAATTGACATGGCGCACATCCTGCTTGTGACTGCTGAAGGGCAAGACAGCCGTGGGTTTTCAAGAAGCCGTAGGCAGGCATTTCGGCATGCCCTCCGCCACTACGAACTCTGTGAGTTTCCGGTTAATACCGCATCCACTAATTCTCAAAATCCCTTTCACCCTGACTTTAAAGTTCAGCTGGAAAAAGCCACATCGAATGCACATGCCGTGGTGACCTGCGGCCCATTTCATCCTTTACTCGCTCTGCCACAGCTTCCTGAGGAATTACCTGTTTGGGTCGATTTCCCTTCAGATCCACTTGCAGATATCCATCTTCAATGGCTGAATAATTCAGATACTGAAGCCTCACATCACGCACAAACAACGGCCAAACTGGCCCTTGAGTGCGCAATGGCCAGAGGGGATCAATTTGGACTTATTAGTCCAGAACTTCGCTTGTCATTTCTTGGGCAACTGTTGTTTTATGGACGGCGGTTAGACACACCAATGGCGTTGTGCCACCTCACCCCAATCACGCAACCTTTGGGGGATAAGCTATTGCCAGCATCTAGAAATCCTCGAGATCCACTCACATTGTTGCTGTGCGGACATGCAAACACTTGGCTAAATGCAGAATCAATTGCAGTGGGCGTCAAGTCGAGCCTTCAAGAGATCGAAAATCTCACAATTGAAATAACTGGAGGACCACGGTTTCAAAGCAATGAGACCTGGGATACCCTCAAACAATTAAAACATGATCGAATAACAATACATGGCTGGCTTTCGGATGCTGAATTCACGCAATGTATTAAACGCTCACATGTCGGATTTTGGCTAGATAAGCCCGGAATAGAGCCATTACTTGGCTGCCGTACACGCGGCATCACAATGCTTCATCATGGCCGATCACTTATTGCAACGGCTTCAAATGAATGGCACAAACACCTATCTCAAGCGGGCGTTCTCCGTCACGCAGAAGACTCTGCGGGCTTAATGGAAGCGATTAGATCTGAGTGGGAACACCCAAGTGTCGTCACGGAGAGCGTGCTTGACCATCGTTCGGTTGACCTTGTCTTTAAACCCCTACTCAAATGGCTTGAAGCGCCTCACATCTCGCACCATCCAATACCAGAGACCATTCAAGCACATTATATCGAGTTGCAACAGAACTACCGCCGTCTCTTGAGGAGTCCGAGTGTTCGCGGGCTAAATTGGATACACCGCAAGCTAAAGAAGCCCTTCGACCCATAACATTCGGCTATCTAAGCTGGTCAGGTCTGGCATCCATCGCAATTTGGCTCTCACTTCACGGCTTAACAAGCCCTCAAGCAAGGCTTGATAACGCAATTGTGTCCATTGATTCGCACTTCTTACCCCATCCGTCTCAATTGGCAACACCCCCCAAGGGAGTACCAAAATGTGATCATAATGAATGAGGTGTGCACTCACCTCTACATAGAGGGCTTCAGTTTCCTCAATGCGATATGAAAATCCGTAGTACAGCCAAAATGCAAAGAAATCAAGGGCACAGCGATCCGAAACAAAACCACCTGTTTCAGCCAATGCAGCCAATTCTCCATCCCGATGTTCATGCCAAAGGTCCCAGATAAGCGTGGCCAACGAGTCGTGTTCCAGTGTATGCAACTGAAGGCCTGCCTCAATGCGCTGTCGCATCCCTTCATGTATTTCTGGTAGATTGTGTCTTTTGGAGATCTCATGAACCAAAGTACTCTTTCCTATTCCTGCTGAACCAGTCACTGAGATGGCTCGCCCCTTTTTCGGTGATGGTTTGGCATCCAGTGTTTGATGGTTTGGAATAAACCCAAATCCATGTAAAACAGCACCTGATTTAGCCAAATCGACTTTTGAAATAGAACCAGGAGCAGGCGCCCACCTGAGTGCCTCATGCAACGGGGTATTCATCCAATGCGACATTAAGATTCGGATTGTGCCAGCATGAGCAATGAGAAGCCAGCGCTTTCCACTTAAAAAATGTGCAGAACTGTCCAACCAAGAAAGGACGCGATTTGCCATTTCCCCAAAACTTTCCCCACCACTGGGCTGAGTCCCAACATAATCTGCCCAATATGCTTGAACTCGGTCTTCATCCAATAGTGATAGTTCTGCCCATGTCTTTCCTTCCCAATCACCCATGTCTTGCTCTTGAAGATCAGGAACCCAATGGACAGGAAGAGACAATGCATGCTGGATGGGCGCCACCATTTGTCGACAACGCAAGAGGTCAGAAGCAATAATACCATCATAGGGTTTTTGTTCTGCCACATAGGACGCCAGTGCATTGGCCTGAAGCTGCCCTTCAGAGGAGAGAGACAGCTCGAGTTTACCGTAAACTCTCCGATGCCCACCCAACTCAACACGGCCATGTCGACAAAGTGTAAAGTGAGTGACCTGATGTTCAGGCATAATTCGCTGTGTCGTTGGATCCAGTTTCATCAGCGCATCACACCAGCAGGACGCCCTCCCTTTCGTGGGTCACTAGCACCATGGAAATGACCACTGCCATCCAGATAAACCATTTGAACGCTCGAATGAAAAGGCATTGACCTGAGGCTGTGTCCTTTTGATTCGAGTGACTGTCGGACATCGAGCGGGATGTCTTTGTCAACAAATAACGCCCTTGGTGTCCATTGATGATGAACCCGTGGCGCTGATACAGCCTCACTTGCCGTCATCCCAAAATCAATGATGTTGACAATAGACTGGAGTGTAGCGGAAATGATGAATGGTCCACCTGAAGCACCCACTGCGATCTTTTCACCTGTTGGTGAAGTAAGAATCGTTGGTGACATCGAGGACAGTGGAATGGCCAACGGGCTCACCGAATTGGCTTCTGAACCCACAAGACCATATGCATTGGGGACACCAGGACGGGCAACAAAGTCATCCATTTCGTTATTGAGTACCAATCCAGAGTGCTCAGTCACAACCTTAGAACCAAAGCTGGTATTGATGGTTGAAGTCAAGGCCACCATATTGCCTTGCACATCAATCACACTGATGTGTTGGGTGCCTCCGTCTGAACCCAACTCAAGAGGCATCCCATAGGCGTCGGATTCTAGCGTTTGATCTGACATAAAAGCCGCAAGAATCTCTTGAGTGCGTTGAGAGGAAAGCAGACGCTCCACCGGAATCTCGGTGCGTTCGGGATCCCCCATGTAGCGGGCCCTATCCGCAAAAGCATGCTGAAAAGTTTCTGCATAGCGGTGAAGAAGGGCACTTGAATTGTGGCCAAGAGATGCAAGGTCCACATTCTCGAGAACTTGCAGGGCCTGAAGAATAACCAAACCGCCGGATGACGGTGCAGGCATGGTCGTCACTGTCCAGCCCTTATAGCTGCCCGTGAGGGGCTTACGGTACCGTGGAGGGTTGAGACCGCAATCTTCAAGGCTCATTAATCCGCCTGTTGAACGTACAGATGCCACAATGTCTTTGGCTATCCATCCCTCAGTAAAATCATCTGCACCATGTTTTGAGAAAGCTTTTAAACTTGATGCCAGCGCTTTACGACGAACTTGATCTCCTCTATTTGGACGATTTGCTTGGCCAAAGAGGTGTTCCATTGACAGGATGGTTTTTGGAGTAAGCTGACTTAATGCCTGATCCAGTTTGTATCCAACCACAAAGCCTTTTGCGGCAAGGCGCCATGCTGGCGCAACCACTT
>JAYYJC010000023.1:0-10639 GCA_036146655.1 Myxococcota bacterium
GTTTTAATGGAAGTCGCCCGTGCGAAGCATGAAGCTCTGCCAATCCCTGTGCTTCACCAGGAATGGCCACTGCCAGCCCACCGATCTGGGAGGCTTTGGGATTGTTGTGCTCAGCAAAGATGTCTCTATGGGTGGCTTGAGGCGCACGCTCTCTAAAGTCAAGTACTTGAGCAGGCCCTTCCTTATTTTGGATAACTGCAAAGCCACCGCCACCCAAACCTGAACCCGCTGGCTGGACCACACCGGCTGCGAGCGCAGATGCGATCGCTGCATCAACCGCATTGCCACCTCGCTGCAGGACCTCAGCTCCAGCCGCACTCGCCAGAGCATGATCTGCAGAAACCATTCCACCTGTTGACCACTCTGGGGGTGGCGCAGCTGAAATCCCAAGCGATAAAAGCATCGGCGCCACAATCCAAGATAGACGGCTAGAAAACATCTTTAGAACAACCATGTTGAGGCAAACCAAATGTACAATGACCCAATTGCAACAAGTAAGATATGTTGCTTTAATCCAGCTTTTAAACAGCGCCCCACCACCAATGGAAATATACCCCCAATTGCAAATCCACTCGCAAGGGCAAAATGATATTGAGGTTGGGAGAGATCCAAAGCACGGTCAACGAAACCCTGAACAAAAATGGCTGAAATAGATCCATCGACAATGGCTCCAGCCAGCGCTCCTCCTACCCCCAACATGAGCGGTAGTTCTTTTGCATAGTTTAGAACAATATTTTCTGAACCAAGTGCAATAAACTCTGGAAGGCCTCCGGCAGTTGCAACAGCCAACATCGCAATGAGAAGCGCAAGCCACATCAAAGAACCAAGTTGGAAGTTTTTCAACCGCTTGCCCGCATATAGCGCCAAAAAAAAGCTGCACTCGAGCAGTATAAGAGGCGCATTTTGGGGTACAAAAAAATAAAGGGCAATTGGGATCAAGAGCAAGGCAACGGGTATACCATCGTTCATGCTGTTTGATTCAGGTAAGTCCGAAGATTTTGGAGAAATGACAATCAGCGATAGCAATCCAAGCGGTATTAAATACAACTGCATATTGGATATGGAGTTCGCCATAACCAAAATATTGGCATCTCCAACCGGGCTAATCAAACCACCAGCCATTGCCGATAAAACCACTCTTGCACGGGCTTTGGAATCACTGACCTGAGGCGCAAGGAGAGCAGCAGCGCCAAGTTCTCCAATCAAAGCGCCACACAAAAATGGGAACAATGCTCTCAACGGTTGAACAGAGGAAGTGCTGGGCCATTTCACGCCACCCAATAGGCGCAGGAGTTCCCCATAAAGAAACCAACTCAGGACGGTAAGAGCCGAAGAACCAATGCCCAAGTATGAAAAGAGAAAGAATACATCAGAGGGGATGATGACCTGCCGATAAAGTCCAACCCCGAAGGTGGCCACCAAGCTGACTAAAAACCAAGGCCAGCGCCAACGGTGGGCAACAAAGAGCGTGGACAGCAGAAATGGCACACTCACCCAAATAGTATTGGCAAAAATGGGGTCAATATACACGGTTATTCTTTCTCACTCGTCAAGTGTCTGCGTGGTTTATAACCGATCTGCTCGATTGATGACCGGATTTTCAAGCCGACCGATACCTTCGATTTCAGCAACGACACGGTCACCCGCTAGAAGCGGTCCCACACCAGATGGCGTACCTGTGGCGATGACATCCCCTGCTTGCAGTGTCATGACTGAAGACACAAATGACACCAAGGTCGGAATGTCAAAGCACAAATCATCTGTGTTACCGTCTTGACGGCATTCGTCATTTACCCAGCAACGGACACGGCGAGGGGCAAGTGAATTGCTCCGCAGAATGACCGGACCAATGGGACAAAATGTATCAAAACCTTTGGCCCTCGCAAACACGCCATCCTTTTTCTGAAAATCTCGTGCTGTGACATCGTTGACCACAGTATACCCAAGCACAAAGTTCATGGCTTCCGACAATGATACTCTGGAACAACGACGGCCAATGACAACTCCAAGTTCAGCTTCATGGTCTACACGCACTGTTTCCGGCGGCAATTCTATGGCGATGTTCGGTCCAATTACGGCACTTGTCGGCTTTAAAAACATTTTTGGGACCGATGGTTTCGTCCGTCCCATCTCAAGAATGTGTCCCAAATAGTTGGAGCCAATGCCAACTATCTTTTGTGGAAAAAGCGGAGGTAAAATAAAAATATCGGAATACGGATGAAGGTTCCCAAAAGGTTCAAGCTCAGAAAACAAATCTCCTTTGGCAGCCACGGCACCATCGGCGGTAAATATGCCAAGGTTCACCCTGCCTGTGGCGTCACGAAAGCGACCTACTTTGCGTTCATCATGCATTTTGTAGCCGCTCTTTTAGAACTTCAAAGCACTCACTCGGATCAGCCGTAAACATGAGTAAGCCACGCCAAACCCACTTTTGCCACAAATAGTCATCTATCCGGCCTTGGGCAACGGCCAGATGACACCGAGGCAGTTCTCCACCATACACTTGAGAAAGCAACTGCCAAAGGTGTTCAAAATGCGCTTCGTCAGGGCGGTATCCAACAAAAAATATAACCTTTCGACGGAGAAGATTTTTGAGTTGTTTACTCACATGAGCTGGAAGTGCTTTTTGTCCAGAATCAAGGGTGACTTGTTCAACGCTACTGTACCTTCCCCAAAGATGATAAATTGACGGATTTTCCAAATCGATATCTCCGATGTCATCCCCCCGATCCCGAATGACAAATGACTGCTCGTTCATTGAAGCGGCAACCCACAACTCATCAGAGGCGGTTGAAATGATGAGCGGAAAATGTTCCAATCCGATGCGATGAGCCTCAGTGGGTTTAATGTCATCCAATGAAAGTTCTGTTCTGATAATTTCTAGAACGGCAGCTCTGCCATCTGTCTGGAGAAGTTGCTGTGCAGCTGCTGAAGGATCAGGTGCATCTCTCCTTTTGCGTGTACTCAACAGCCGTTTGGGTCTTTTCCAACCCAAGGCTTTTGCCAAGGACAAATCATCAGGGATTGCTTTACCGAGTGCCTCTATGGCCTCGCGGGCAAAACCTGGGCCAGCAAAAAGAACGCAATTGTTTTGCTTGACGGCATTGATTATCTCAACAGGTAGGTTCATTCGCCTGCGACCGTTTGCTCGATTGCATGGGATAACAATTGTCGGTCTCGCACAACAGCACCCAATTGAGACACACAGGCTGAAGCAACTCGGGCAGCCAACTGGGCGGATTGTTCAAGACTAAAACCATTCACATAGCCATACAAAAAACCAGCGGCATAAGAGTCTCCTGCGCCCGTTGTGTCGATTAAATTGGCGGGGTAGATTCCAGCGCAAGCGGTCTCACCATTGCGAGCGGCCATTGAACCCTTCTTACCAAGCTTTACAACAACCGTTTCAACAAGACTTTGAAGGGTATTAAAAGCGGCGTGAGGGGTTGATTCGTACAATGACTTTGCCTCCTCTTCGTTGAGAAAGACAATGTCAACATCTTGTTCAATCAACTCAAGCATCTCATCTCTTTTGAGGGCCACAACAAACGGATCAGCCACATCGAGGGAGACCTTTACACCAGCAGCTTTGGCAACAGCAATGGCTTCTTGCATTCGAGCTTTGGTTACAGGTCCCAGAAGCAAATAGCCTGTCAGATGCAAAACTTTCGAGCTTTGAATGTCACCTACGACATGCTGTACTGTCTCTAAGTTGACGGCTGTACCAAGATCCGTCAGCATGGTTCTTTCTCCATCGGGACTAATGAGTGCGAGACATTTGCCCGTTGGTGTTCCATCAACCGTGTGCAGGCCATGCTGACCGCAAGCCGCCTGAAGTTGTTTGGCATAACTTTGACCAAATTCATCATCGCCGACTTGCCCACAATAGCTGGCTGAAGCGCCAAGGTAACCAAGTGTGGCAATGGTATTTGCTGCAGAGCCGCCTGTCTTTAGATCCACTTTGGCGGCGTCAATTTTTTCATAAACAGATTGCCATTCCAAATCTGAGACACTGTGCATTGTGCCTTTGTTTAATGTCTCTTGAACAAGAAAGTCATCTGAGTCCAAAATATAGAGGGCATCCATCAATGCATTACCCAATCCAACAATATCAGCCTGTGACATGCGAAGTTCTCCAATTCTTATTTAAGTTAATATAAAGTTTTGAGATAGTATCTAGCCTAGCAGTCTACCTAATGCCACCCCCGGTTGAGGAGCTTCTTTTGACGAAAGACCAGCGCAGATTTTCCCTTGGCCTTCTAATCGGTGTCGTTGCCATCGTTTGGTTTGGCTGGGAACTCAAAATGGATGAATTGCTTGAAACTTTACGATCCGTCCAGTTTGAATGGGTTGCACTTGCTGCCTTGATTTTAGTGGCTGAATTTGGGATTAGAGCCTTGAGATGGTCTGTTTTACTCAAACCGATGGGCTATGACATACCCATTAAACTGCTGTTTTCAGCTCAGGTCATTGGGGCTGCCCTCAATACCATTCTTCCTCTCAGAGCAGGAGAAGTCGCCAAACCACTCTTGGTTTCACAGAAAAGTGGGCATCCGTTCTGGGCTGTCACTGCCACAGCCATAATGGAACGTGTCTTTGATATACTCGGGATGGTGAGTGTCCTGGTTGTGATGTTAATTTTCTTGGATGCACGGCCTGAAACGGATTCGGCCAACCTGATACGGGTTCAAAATCTTCAGCGATATGGTGGATTTTTAGGGATTTTTGCGTTGGCATGTATGGGAATATTCTTTGCTCTGACAACGCAACGGGAGCGTGCCAGGCCAATTTTTGAATTAATTGTCAGACCAACGCCACGCCCAGTACAGAATTTGTTCTTGTCGCTTTACGATGGATTTGTCATTGGTTTATCTGCCATACAAAGTCCCAAATCCGTTGTCTTGTCCGCACTCTTGAGCATTGTAATGTGGCTCAACGGAGCCCTCGCCATCTTTGTGCTCTTTCAGGCCTTTTCGTTGCCGCTTGGCTTTGGGGCTGCCTGCTTTACCGCAGTTGCCATCGCCATAAGTGTGGCGCTTCCACAAGCTCCAGGTTTCATTGGTGTATTTCATGTGGCAATAGAAGAGACACTCATTCTTTGGGGGATGAGTCTTGGACCTGCCAAAGGATTTGCACTGGTATTCTGGGCCATTTCTTTTATACCCGTGACACTTCTTGGCGTGATACGATTATGGAGAGAGGGATTGGATTGGAACAGCATAAAAAGTGTCCAAGCCCGCAACTTTACCCAAAATGAGCAGTAAACCATGACCGCAACACGACTTTTATTTGTTTTACCATCCGCTTTATTCGCCTGTAATCCCTGTCCGGAAGGCTACGAAGCCAATCATGAAACCGAAGAATGTGTGGAAAAAAACGCCAGCCAAGACACCGGTTCAATGGACACAAATGAACCCACGGATACTGACGACACGACAGACACCAGCGACACCTCAGACACCAGCGACACTTCAGACACAGCAGATACCTCAGACACGGGAACTCCGGCACAATCTTCAACTTTGAGAGGCGATGTCAATGTGAATGCCAGTGGCTGTAACAGCACCGAAGACTGCCCTGACGGTTTCACATGTACCCTAGATACAAATGGGGATGGAATAAATGACACATGCGATGATGGGAACAGCGGTTCAGTCCACGCTGCCAAAGCCTTCTCGTATCTCGATTACAATACGACAGGCGCTGTTTTACTTGTCTATGTGGCATCGAACAGCAATGCCACATGCGATGATGTTGCTGCCTATTTTGCAGAAACAGATGGAAGTCAACCGCCCGTCGATCCCACAGACTTTTTTATCAATGACTACTGTAACTTTCTGATCAAGTTTGAAAACCCAAGCACCTCAGGTTTCCCATGGGTAACGCCAATCGACGCAAATGATTATACTCAGTTGCTTCTGACAACACAATGTCCATTTAGCCTGAGTGATGGCTCAGGTAGTTTTGACTTAAGTTCAATTAACGGTCAAAACGACTATTACTGGACAGGATCTTGGTATACAGCTGTGGCTGCATTTCCAACTGTCGTAAGCACGCTTGAAGAGACTGAAAATGGACACATGATCACGGTAGACATCGAAAACCTTCGAGGGCAGTATCCACTTGAAAATAGAGAAGCCAATGCGTCATCTTCCGCCTCTGGTACCATTTATACAGAAACTTGTTCAGGCTTAGAAAGCTCTCCATTCTTCGATTAACGGCCTAACCATTTAGGGCTTCAAGTGCGATTTTACAAGCTTCTTTGCGCTGTTCAGTGAATGGGCCAAGACTAAAAAAGCTGGCTCTAGACCGTGGTGTTCTAATCAACACGGCACCTTCAACTCCACGCTCCTTGGATGCTCCAGCCGTTCTGTTGACCGCATGGATGATGACATTTCCTGTGCGTTTGGCTCGCCAAGCCTCGGCGCCCAGACGATCAAGAGTCCCCCCATCGAAGAAGTACGCTTCGCCCACTTTGACCGGCGAAAAGACATAAGGCATTGCACACGATGCTGCGACGGCAGCAGGTAAGTCTCCCTCTCGAAGCAAGCAATGTCCATCGGTTTTATGACAAACGCCTACTCCAAAAGGACGACCAAGCTCCGCAAATGACTGAGGCAAGAGGGTATTGAGCTTGGCTTGAAGTTTTTGCATGCTCAACAAGCCTTTCCAAGGTGTCGAAGATAAAGAGAGCATTCGGTATGGTGGAAATTCCAACAAGGTTTCTTGAATGAAGTCGGGATGGTGACCAGCCAACCACATGGCACCAACAAGAGCGCCAGATGAAGTCCCACATAGACCATCAATTTGAATGCCTGTCTTTTGAACAGCATCGATGACCCCACAATGTCGAGCAAAGGCCAAGAAACCACTGGATAGAATGAGTTCCATGCTGTACCCTTTAGGCAATGAAAAGAATACCTATTGATAACCCCTGGATGGTGGCGCTGCTATCCATCTTACTTGGAGGCTACCCCTTAATCCCCGCATTGCTGGCTGGTCAAGTTCCGGGTATCGGACACACAGACCTCATCCCTGCGATGTGGTCAATGTGGGCATTTGCTCAAGAATTTCCGTCGCTTGGTCAAACCCAACTGCTTGGCTATCCTGATGGAATGGGGTGGTATCCTCAAAGTCTTCACAGTGCGATGCTTGGGTTACCGCTTCAATTTTTCTTTTCAATCCAAGTCAGCTACACGCTGTGCTTATGGGTCGCCAGAAGCTTGACCTTTGGCATATTTTACACAGCTGGCAGAGCATGGAACATGAGCATCAGCGGAGCATGGTTGGCGTCTTTGGCCATAGGGCTGTCCCCCATCTTATTTGGTTACGCATACGAAGGGATCACTGAAGGCGTTCATGCTTGGCCTCTCGGCCTGTGGTTTTGGATGTTGGCGAAAAGATCTCGAATTGGAATAGGCATCGGTTTCTTTTTAGCAATAACGGCCTCTTGGTATCTCGCAGCAGCCTCATGCTTAATCTTGTTGTTTGTCTTTCGACAAAAACATGTTGAATACAGTCTACTGGGATTACTTGGTGCGATGCCTTTGATATGGCTGTTTTTCAAGGCATTTCCAGAACCACAGATGATTGATACGAGCATTCGACAGGCTCATTCCATTTCGATGGGTTTCAAGATGCCATTTTGGCTAAGCGAGTCACAAACAGTCTTTGGTCAAAGCTCGTATGTGAGTGTTACCTTACTCATCATGCTTGGCATCGCTAAAAGATGGACAAGTCTGCTCCTGCTGGTTCCAATTGCACTGGGCAGTTCCCTACCGATAATATCTGAATTGCCAGTTTTATCGGCCATTCGTTTTCCATACCGCTGGCAAATAGCCACGACGGTACTCGCCGTCATGCTGCTTCGAGAACGATTAAAAGAACCTGTCAAGCCTTGGCTTATTCTGGTGCTGTCCTCAGAATTGATCTTTGCTTCTCCATTTCCACCGTTGCTACCGATCACCCCCATTCAACAGGAGACGATTTTTGAAAAGATTGATGGCCCCGTACTAAATATACCGAACCTATTGAGCCGACCGCCGGGCGAATACAATCCTTCCAAATTGCGTGCAAATGCACTTTATTCAGCTCAATTTCAGCATCACCAACCCATTATGGCTGTGCCTAGTTTTAATGGACTGAATCACACCACAGATCATATACCAACCGGGATGTTGGCACTTGACCCATACCACTTGCATGATGCGGAAATCACCAAACAAGAACTTCAAGGGCTCAAAGAAGTCGGTCTCCGCTATATATTGGTACATCGAAAGCAATGGCCCTCTAAAAGCAGCCGACTGCTCACAGATCAAATGGCTGAAATCGGTTACATTCCGCTTGAAGCCACAGAAGCACATTTGCTTTTTGACCTTGAGACAGGGCCATGAATATTCCTGAACAAATCTGGCGTGCATACGACATCCGTGGCAATGCCAACGAAGAGCTGACTGTAGAAGTCGTTAGACAAATGGCCCGTGCTCTTGTGGAATACCTCAAACCGTTGGATGTTCAACAATTTGCAGTTGGTAGAGACTGTCGTTTATCAGGGCCAGCATTGCAATCTGCATTCGTGGATGGCTTAAGGTCAGGCGGGATGAATGTCATTGACATTGGTATGGTGCCTACCCCCTTATTGTACTTTGCAGTGGATGGCTTTGGCATAGACGCTGGTGCAATAATTACAGCATCTCACAATCCACCAGATGACAATGGTATAAAGCTTCGAGTCCAAGACCGTTTGTTCTTACCCGAGGACATTCAGCACTGGAAAGCCTTGAGTGCTAGGGAATGGCCAAGCACCACACTTGGTACACTCGAAAGGCAGAGCCTAACAAGCACATATTTAGAGTGTCTTTCCGCCCAAGCAATTGATATACGTGGGATGCGAATTGGAATAGATGCGGGTTCAGGTGCAATGGGTCCCGTGGCACAAGAACTCTTTGAAGGTCTGGGTGCCGTGGTGTATCCACTTTACTGCACACCAGACGGGCGTTTCCCGTTTCATCCTGCTGATCCCACAAAACCACAAAACCTACAGGATCTCAAAACAATGGTACTTCAGGAAAAGCTCGACATCGGATTTGCTTTTGACGGAGATGGGGATCGGATTGGAGTAGTCACACCTCAAGGACGCTTACTTTGGGGGGACTACTTAATGGCATTAGCTGCGCAAGAGCTTTTGAAGTATCAAACAGGAACACTCATTCAAGATGTCAAATGCTCCATGATGTTTCAGACCCTCGTTGAGTCTTTGGGCGGACAAGTGGTGACTTCAGCCACTGGATATGCCTTGGTTCAGCAAGCCATGCGTGAGCATGAAGCCTTATTCGGAGGTGAACAGAGTTCTCATTTAAGCTTCTCAGATCAGTACTTTGGATATGACGATGGACTTTATGCCGCCATTCGTCTCCTCCCCACAGTGACGAACATTGATAAACGAATTGATGATCTTCCAAAAACCTTTAGCACCCCTGAACTTCGGATTCCCGTGGATGAAAAACAAAAGCGTGTCATCATGAGTGCACTCAAAGACATCATTACCGCGCCCGAAATTTTGACTGTGGACGGACTTAGGCCCGCAGATCACAGCGGCTGGGCACTCATCCGTCCGTCAAATACGGAAGCGGTGCTTACAATACGCACCGAAGCAATTACAGAGTCTGACTTTAACGCATGGAAAAGAAGATTGTATGGGTGGCTTCTTGAAGCGGGTCTCAATAAGACTCATCTGGCAGGACTGAGATGAATCGATATGGCATTGGATTGGTGATACTAATACCAGCGGGTCTTGCATTGCTCGCAAGTGGTGTACAGTTTGGTGTATCAAGCATACTATTCCAAACCCTGTTGACTCTCTTGCTCTTTCTTGCAGGTCTTGCTCTCCTTCATGTGGTCAAAGTTCAGAACCGTTTCAAAGGCGTCGTGGGTTTCACAAAGATAATGATGCTCTGTTGGCTTATCGCTGAACTGTTGTATCGATCAGAATGGCCATTTATCTCACAGGGTAAGGTCCTTTGGGTTGCAGGTATGAGTGGTGCACTCACAGTCATTTCAATCCTCGGAATTGCCCTCATTAGGCTGCGTTTCCCATATCCTGAGAATCCAGAAACACAGCAAACACCTGTTCTCAACCACTGCCCAAGTTGTGGGCTTAAATTACAGCGACAATACAATCCCAACGCCTGTCCTTCGTGTGGTGCTGTTTTCAAGGTGCGCTGGCTTGACAGGTTGCCCTTCCGTTAGGCGCCTTGACCTTCATCCACTCGAGGACGAATAAGGACAATGTCATTGCTTGCCAATGCGCCAATTTTATAGAGACCATGCGCTAGCATTTGCGGTGCCTCAATCAAGCTAACCGGCTGCATTTCTCGAATGGCGCTAATGACATAAGCCATGCTCTCACCATCCTCGATGGTGACAGCAGCAAAGTCAAAACATCGAACTGGTTGCTCTCTTAGAGCACGGCAAAAGGCTTCCGCAGTATGAATTGACACATCTGCGTCAACCAATAATTGTTCACCCTTTTGTTTGAAAACCCAGTCCATGTGTCTAATATAATTGAACACACGGACTATTCACAGGCCAAAGCACGCATGACTCCGACATTAAAAGGCCAACGGCTTCTGCTGAGGCC
>JAYYJC010000024.1:0-7491 GCA_036146655.1 Myxococcota bacterium
GGGCCCAACCCAACTTGGTCAGCACTTCGACGCTGCTCGGATTGTCGAACCGCAATTTTTTCAGGACGGGTAAGGCATCCGCATAACGCCCTTTTTCTATCATCCCCTGGATGGCGACTGGTATTATGGAATTTGATTCGGGGGCTTCCTCTTCGACTTTGTCCAGCTTGACATGAATGCCTGCCATTGGTGCAGATCCAAGTTTCAAAGCTTGGTCGTATTTGGTGCGACGCTCGGGATTGGTCAATACTTTGTGAACCATTTTCATCACCTTGATGAGTTTTGCACACTTCTCTGCCGTTTCTCCCTTAATCTCTGAGGACTTGCCTGCTTTGACCCACTTGATAAGGAGTCTTTTAATTTTTTTATCGATGAGGCTGTAGGTTTCATTTTCGGAAACCCCGGCAAATTCATAAAAGTTGGCACCCATTCTCGTTTCGTGTTCTTGAATGATCCAATCGGATAACGATTGCTTTTCCGTTTTGCTGTCTTTTGCCTTTGATGATTCAGAAGTGCTTTTTTGAGGCCCTCTTTTCTTTTCTCGCAACCTTCGGAGCCTTGAAGTTCTTCTTTTGTTTCCATCGGAAGAATCATCTATGCTTTCGGACTCGAATATGCGTTCAATGGGTTGGAGAGACTGTAAGTCACTAATGATTGAACTGTGCTCTTTTCCGCAATCAAGCACGCCGTAATGGTAGAGAAACAAGACTAACTTAAATATTCGAGCAGGTTGCTCTGGATCGGCAGCGACCAGCTTTTCAAGATCTGTAGACTCTCCAGAATTAAGCAATTCTTGTACAGCTTCTGACAGTTCAAACTGACTGATAATGGCTTGTCCATCTGGGTCCATCTTAAATGTCTGAGTGGGATCCAAAGGAACAAGTTTTGTGACCTCCGCATCCGTTATCTTGTCAAGTAAACCATTCCAAAGTGGAACAAAAGCAGATACTTCTGGTGCCAGATCTTCTGAAACCACGGCTCTGTTCAACCACCCCAAAGATTGAAACCGCCATTCGCCCGTTTTTAATCCCATGACAGAGGACAGCCCTCGGCGAATTCGAAAGTTCATGTGCGCTTTGAGTTCATCTCCGGTAATAATTTCAGACTCAACAAGTGATTCTGCAAGGCTTTCTTCAGACTTGAGTTGTTGCATATGGAGACGCATGCTTCGAGCATTAATTTGAAATTCTTCCTGCACCGTTTGATACAATGCGTCGTCCGCCAAATTAGATTGGTATCCAATGATTTGTCCATCAACAAATTGGATTTTACGTTCACTTCGACCACTGTTTATTTCTAAAGTTCCACTTATGGTTGACAAATGAATGGCACGCAAAAGCTGTAGGTACACTGTAGGTGAAAACTGACCTGACAATCCCTCATTCATGTTTTTTCCCTTTTGCTTTTCATCAAACCAATCAAACGGCTTCAAAGATCAGATTACCACATTCCTGTGAGAAAAAACAAGCCCAAGCTGCATACTCGAACACAAATAGGCTTCTTCGATCAGCATCACAAATAATAGACATCAAAGCCACCCGTGTGAGTGGCCATTATATCAAACTTCAATAATGCGACTTACCGGATCTTTAGACGAACTGCTGGCGAAAATGCTTCAGGGCCTGTTGCTTCCACCAACCCCAATCATGACGAGATTCAGTGCCCCAAATGTCAATGTAGTTTGGGATTTGCTTGCGTTGTAAGATGCGACCAAGAGAAATAGTCTCTTCAATACACCCCTCTTCATAGGCCCCTCTTCCGCACACCAAGATGATTTTCGTATGTTTTTTTACCCGTTCTAGTGCATGTCCATTGAGGTTGGAGACATATGCAATTGGAGAATTAAAATACACATCGAGTGAATGCTGACCCTTTGTCAATTCAGTCGCCAAATATCGACCAGACATGCAAATGGCCTGATTGAAAAGCTCAGGAAACTTCAAGGCAAAATTGGCGGCGTACATCGCTCCAAGACTGCATCCAGTAACGGTGACCGTGGGATTCGCCCAGTTGCAATCTTTTCGAATAAAAGACATCAACTCTTCAGAAATAAACTTTTCGTACGCCACATGCTTTTGCATTCTTTCTTCAAGTGGCCGTTCATGTCGGGTCCAAGCTTCGGCCACATTGCTTTCAGGACAGTACAATTTAATTTTACCTGCTGCCAAAAGGGGTTTGAGCACCTCAATCATACCTTGGGCCTGCCACTCGTGAGCAAAACCAGCAGCAGAAGGGAATACAATTACAGGCAATCCGAAGTATCCATATGCCCAAAGGTGAATGGGACGCCCCATCGCTTGGCTTGGCAATTGCATGTATCGACCATTCATGGCAGCACCTCAAAAAAGTGTTGAGTTGGTGGGGATTGTAGTAACACCACAACCTGCGCAATTGTGTGACCATTGCGTGATTCTAAGGGGCGGCTCGCAATGTCACTGGAAATCGAATGCTTTCGCTTCCATCAAGTCCATTCACATAAATGATGATTTCCCAATCGCCGGTCATGTGAAATAAAAATCCGTCTGCTTCAAAACGCCCATCTTCAACTTCTTCGGTCGGAGGCAGAAGGTTCATTCCATGTCCGTGCTCTGGCATTTCAGCATCAGAATCCACTGTGATATCCAAAGACCTTATGGACTTTGACTCGTCTGTGAATACATCGATGCCAAGTAGAAAAGGTGCATTGACTGGTATTGGACTGGGGTTGGTGTCATAGCGCACATAATACCCACCATCAGATGTGTACCCTTCGGTTTCGAGTATTTTTCCTTCGTCTCCGCAGGCGATTAAAAGAGGTACAAATAGCATAATATTACCAATACATCACCGCCCAGGAGCGCAACTCAATGTTACCAGCGTTGTCAATGATGCTGTCATTGCCATTCAACTTTGCAGAATAGCTGAAGGATTCAACAGCCCCTGGAACGACATCGCCCGTTACATCCACCACAAATGGCTCAACCTCTCGGCCAGGACACCAACCGCCTCGACCAAACCACCAAGTTCCGCCTTGGTTGGGTACTGTTCCTAAGTGAACGGTATCTTGACAGCCCGTGTCTGAGTTAACGGCTGGAAAGGTTTGATCGTAAGTTTGCCCACCGACCGTAAAATGATGCGAATGGTCACAAAATTCAGCGCAATTTTGGCTGTCCATCCCATGACCCGTTGTAATCACTACCAGTTCGACCTTTTGAACATTTGAATCAATTTCAACATCAATCGCTTCGCGGTCATTGTAAGTCGAATTAAAGCTTCCTCCCGTAAAAAGCGGTACAATTTTACGAGGCGCCATTCCTTTGCCCTGATTGAAAAGTCTCACACTGAGTGTGATCCCCGTTGGCTGTGTATTCCAAGAAGGAGCCCAACTGTAGCGGATGGTTCTATCTCCTCCCTCTTGGAGCCAAGCAAGAGCATGGGTGGCATCGACAACCCATCGGGACTCACGATGGTAGGTGGTGATAAATCTCCCCATCTCTAGCCAGGAATCTTCGCTGTCGTCATAAAGCCAAAGGTGTGCCAAGTAATCCCATGCCCCACAATTGCCAATTTCAACACCGGTGGGGTCCGGGCACTCCATGCGAATGTCAAGTTCCATGGTATCAAATCCCTGCATGGTGGCAGAGTCAGGCAAGCGCAATGTTCCATCTTGGAACTCTTCATAAACGGCGCCATCAAAGACTTCGATGGTTGTGACATTTGATTGGGCATCTAATCTGTCTTGTCGCTGAGCCTCAAAATTAAAATAAACGGCTTCGTGTCCCACAGATGCAAGTCGATACTCCCAAGGCCACGCACCGGCATTGTTCAGCTGGGGCTCATAGGCTTCTACAGCTGCATGGCTTCCTAAGGTACGAATGGATTGCGCTCTATCAATGGCCCATCCATATCTTGACAACGGTTTGCGAAACATAAATCCAACGAGATCTTCGTTATAGACAGAGGGGTCAGCAACCACATGTAGCTTATCGGCCCACCATGCGGCTTCTACCTCTCCCATTGCTGACAGCGCAAGGTCAATTTGCTCAGACATTGTGGCCCCCATCGACTCTGCTTCATCAGGATCTTGTCCAGTGACAACAAAAAAATAATGTGTATTTTCAGGAGAAGCCGCAATCAAATCACTCACATCGGTATTCCAAAAACTGGAAGAGTCGAGTTGAGAAATCGGCAATCCATGCGGAATAAAAACATAGTTGTCACAGCCGGTCCAGTTTTCTGACAAACGCCACTCAACCCCATCTCTTAATTCAACTGAGAAATCACCAGCGGGTGCATGCCGGATAAGTTCAGATGGCGCAGTCGCATCGAACACACGCTCAGTGAGTTCTAGACGTTCGCAATAAGTTGGTTCTGCTTCGACTGTTTCACCGGTATCTTGGGTTTTTTTCTTTTCGACACTCGAACATGCCAACACAATCAAAGCAAACATAAAACTCCTCAATATGCTGTACACCTTATCATAGGAATCCCATCTCAGGGTGAAGCTCTGCGAATACAGCTGAACCACAAACTAAGACATTACTGCCAATTTACACATCTAAAAAGACATCAAAACCAATCACAATCAAGACCCAAACCATGACCAATCTGGCTGAATCCTTGCCGTAAACAAGGGCACTAATCGAGTTCTTAAACTTAAAAATAATGGACAAGATATTTGAATCTTTCAATATGAGACAGAATCACAAATGCCCATTGCAGAAAGAACTTTAGGACAATCAAGCAGATAGCACAGTGTATTTATAGAAGGGGTTTTGCCAGGTTGTAGAAGAAATATAGTGGTCAAATCGAGGAATAATTATGTCAAAAAGCCTGTCCCTCACCATATTCCCCTTTATGATGACATGGTGGTGCAGACTATCGATGGTCTGCGGTCACTTCAGCATCTACATCATGGGATTCGTATCCATTCTCCGGCAATGCTTTTCCTATCGCATGGGCAACACACCAATCTGGATTGGTCTATGAAAACAATGAGACGGACACGCTGATACCACTCATTCTGGAAGGGGTATTCTGGTCGAGGAAGTAACTCACACTTTAGAGTGTGGGTAAAATAAACCGATTAACACTCAATAAATGTCATTATCGGTCAGTTGTTCTGCTTTTTTGTGCGAGGTTGCCCGAAAGAGTGCACTGCGACCATCTTGATCTAGATCACACTTCGCCGTCGCCTCAAAATCTGTACCCCCAATTATCAACTCGACTTTATAATGACACCTTAGCGGGATTGGCGGCGTATATCCAAGTCGCTCCAAATCCTGCTGTTCTTGTGACTTTTGCTTGTTCACAGATTTGCGCCCTGAAAAATTTGTTGGGAATTCTATGGGTAAGTACTTTGCCTCAACCTCAAAATACTCATTTTCTGCGACTTGTAATTCATTCAGAACCAATGGTGCTTCTGACCTTTTTGCCCTTAGAGCCATATGAATGTAATTGTCAGCAGCTTTACGAAAGAGTAGGCCCACTGCAACAATCAGAATTGCGACAACAAGAGCAAAAGACACACTTATTTTTTTGGGAAACTTCATCTGAAAATGTAAACCTGCATGCCGTGCATCAATACTGCGAACACCAATTATCGGTGAAATTTGAGAAATAAGCAAGATGTGAAGAACAAATCCAGGCAAGTGTTCAAAGACCTACTCAGATTCTCTCATTTACTAAAGCGTCCCTTGATTCGTTGAAAGAAGAAGTGCCATTGGAGATTCTATTCAAGTGGAAGCCACTGCATCCAGTTACGCCGGTTAATGCACACCCCCCTAAATAATCTGAATGCAATTAAAAAGATATTTTAAGAGCATTCCGATTATAGACATGGACAAAGGTCGCTGAGGCCAGACGACCGTAGAACCGTCAGGTTTATATATATGCAGCGCAAATAATCCATACAAAAACAAGGGCCCAAATGACGGCATGCTCTTTTCAAACCAAAAGCAATAAACAGCTCACTTTTAGATCACACCATGGGTCTTGATGCAGTTGTCCTGTTCTCAAATTAAGTCACAAGCATTCTCATCGGACACTACGGTAATACAGACTCGCAGATGTAATAAATTGAAGAGCCATACCAGTTGTTGATGTGGCAGTCCAGATCATTCCAAAAACCATGACTGGGATCGATGTGTGCGCAGTCTTCATTATCAAGATGGTCATCAGGTTGTGGCCAAGGCTCATGTGGATGCCAAGGTGCAGAATAACTGCTTGATTGACCACCAACCCACTCCCACATACCAGCGGGCTCTTGAGAAGCTGTGGCACTTTGATTGTGGTAACCAAGCCACCACCAATAATCTACGGCATAATTGCTTGATACATTCCATATCCAAGCCTGCTCCGCTGCATCGTTGACCACAACCAACTCAAAATTGGGGATCGATTGACAGGCATTATAAGCCTCATGCCAAGTTGAAACATTTTCACAATATAAATAGGTATGTGAACCAAAAACCTCAACATTACAGGGACATTCCGCAGCAGTATCCAGCTGTCCATCGCAATCGTTGTCAACACCGTCACAAATCTCAGATGCACCAGGATGAATGGCGGAATCAAAGTCATTGCAGTCTGTAGGCTGAGACACATAGCCAGAGGGCTGAGTACATGCTTCGAGACTGTGAGCAGCATCTCCATACCCATCGCCATCTGCGTCAAAATAGTAAATGCTTAAAAGTCCATCATCAATTTGTAGATCGCAATTGTTGTCAACACCATCGCATTGCTCAATGGCGTCAGGATGCACATAAATGTTAGAGTCATCACAATCATTTCCTACATCAACCATATTTGACGGTGTTTCACAGAGCTCTATTGCTGTAGTGTCATCACCATAGCCATCGCCATCAGAGTCTACATAGTAGAATTGGGGTGGAAGGTCACCTTGACCGTCACAGTTGTTGTCAAACCCGTCACATATTTCGAGTGCATTGGGATAATCAGTTGAACTTGAGTCATTACAATCCGATGAATTACTTGAATACCCCTGAGGCATCACACACGCCGCAAAAGGTCGGTTGGCGTCTCCATAGCCATCGCCATCAGAGTCTACATAAAATGTTTGAGTCACTCCCTCATCGACGACACCATCGCAATTGTTATCAATACCATCACACACTTCAACCGCACCACTGTGAATGGTTGGGTCTGTGTCATCACAATCTTCAAGTTCCGAATAACCATCCCCATCACCGTCTACGAGGTAGCCGCTGTCAACATACAATTCGGGATTGGTAACTGCTTGTTGACATCCAGACAAAAGCAAGACAGTTAAGTACATACACACCTCTATTGTATGATGACGAAAGAAATCAAAAAACTCAAGCACATAAATTACCTGAATGATTATACGCTACAGAACCTTATCAAAGGCGGCTAACCTTCAGGTGAGTTCTGAGCGATCAATCCCCAAACCGCTATGTTGCTATTGGGTGACATTAAAAAAACTTCATCAATCACATCTAAAGTTCAATGTTTTTCGTTACTATCGATAAA
>JAYYJC010000025.1:0-4053 GCA_036146655.1 Myxococcota bacterium
CGTCAACGGACCCTGGTTCATTTGTTCGCAAGTTTGGAAGCGTCTGGCTGCTGAGCAACATATTGGTGTAGGGCACAGTACTGCTGTGTAGGGAATCAATCGACACATCGTCCACAAGTTCACCCTTGTGCATGACACACACCCGCGAACAGACTTGCGAGATGACATCGAGGTCATGCGAGACAAACAATGCCGCAAAGCCGAGGGTATGCTGCAAGGATTTTAACTCATCCAGCAACTCCTTTTCGACCTGCACATCCAAAGCTGTGGTGGGCTCATCAAAGATGATGAGCTTAGGACTTAGCAGAAGTGCCAATGCAATTACCACGCGTTGCTGCATGCCGCCTGAAAGCTGATGTGGGTAAGAGTCCAGCACATGATGCGGGAGCCGTACCCGATCAAGATTGGTGTGTATTAGTGCCAGTCTGTCGGACTTATCTAGTGTGGTGTGTGTTTGTAATGTGTCTTCGAAGTGTTGGCCGATGTTTTGAATTGGGTTCAATGCACTCAGTGCAGATTGAACGACCAATGAGATGTCTTTCCATCTTCTTTTGACACCCTCTTCAAATGAAATGGCACAAAGATCGGTTCCATTGAAATCGATTCGGCCGCTGGTAATGATTCCAGGCGGTTGCAGGCTTCTTAGGATTGCATGAATAAGGGTTGATTTTCCACAGCCGGATGCCCCAACTAAGCCAAGGCTTTCCCCTGGATTAATGGACATGGACAGATTCTTAACGGCAACTGTGTCCGAACTTGCTCCAGCAAATGAGACCTCTAGATTTTGGATATTTAAGAGACTCATCGTTGAACCTCAGTCCAGTCTGGCCGAGCACTGGTCGGTACTCTTTTCTTCCAAAGCCGCTTGGACTGCAACCGAGGATTGTTGACCTCATCCATTCCATATCCGATAAGAGTCAGAGAAAAAGCCACCAAAGCAATGCACAAACCGGTTGGCACAAAGGTCCACCATGACCCTGTCAACAATGCAGCATCATTACTTGCCCAGTAGAGATTGGTTCCCCATGTAATGACGCTTACATCTCCAAGCCCAAGAAACTCCAGTCCAACTTGGGCGCCAATGGCGTATATGGCTGCACCAATAAATGTCGAGAGCAACAATGAGAGCATGTTGGGCAAAATGTCTAAGAGGATGATTCTCAGGTGTGCGATTCCGGCCAGCCGAGCGGCTTGTACAAAGTCTCGCTCACGGTAAATGGCAACTTGTGAACGAATGACCCGGGCACTCCAGGCCCATCCTGTAAGAGACAGCACCATCATCAATGTGATAGGGCCTGGCGGAAGCCACGCAGCCAGAACAACCATCAGTGGAAGGCCAGGAAGCAACAAGAAGACATTGATGAGCATGTTGAGAATATTGTCAATTTTACCCCCACAATAGCCTGCAATACCCCCGATGATGCTGGCCAAAGACACCACCATTGCGGCAGAGCCAAATGCAACCAACAATGTGGGGCGACCACCCACCAAGGTTTGAGCAACCACTGATTGACCCTGACCGGTTGTGCCAAACCAATGGTCCATCGAGGGGGGAGAAAGGGGAATGCCCAGATAGGCGGTCGGCGAAGGGACAAACAAGGGGCCAAAGACGGTTGTAGCCACAATTCCGATTAATATTAGAATGCCGGCACGTGCCCGATCGTTTTCCAAGACCCGACGAATGCTTGGACTACTCATGACTGTACCCTCAATCGGGGATCAAGCACGAGCTGGACGGCATCCACCAGAAAATTAGCTGTGAGAACAGCAGCCGTGATGGATAAAAATATGCCTTGCATTAGGGGATAGTCTTGTGCATTGACAGCCTGTATGAGGAGATAGCCTTGCCCTGGATAGCCAAATACAACCTCTGTGAGCAACGCACCGCTCAGTACGAATCCAAGAGCCATTCCAAAACTGGTCACACTGGGTAGAAGTGCATTCCGTGCGGCGTAGGCAAGAGCCACTCTGTTGTTAGATAAGCCTCTGATTTGGGCGTAATGAATGTAATCTGTGCCCAGTTCAGCGATCATGGTGTTCCGCATGGCCATCAGCCAGCCACCCAAACTGGCCACGACCATGGTCAGTCCGGGCAGGAAGGCATGAGTCCAAACGCTGTACATTTTGGCGAGGTATCCGGTTTCGCCAAGTTGAGGATCGATGGCATGACGAGTGGGAAACCAGCCAAGTTGAAATCCGAAGATTGAAAGACAGAGCATGGCCAACCAAAAGTAGGGGAATGCTCCAATGAAAGCGAGGGTTGGCGGCAAAAACTTATCAAGTGTGCCTTCTCTTTTCCATGCAGCAGCGATTCCGAGGAGAGTGCCAATGGTAAAAGAAATGAGAAGAGCTGTGCCAGCAAGCAGTACTGTCCAGCCGAGGGCTTGTGTCATCACCTCAGACACAGGACTGGGGTAATACAATAAAGAAGTTCCAAAATCGCCCTGCGCGAGTGATTTGAGATAAGCCAAAAATTGAAGTGGAAGAGGGTCATTAGACAAGCCAAAGCTTTCCTGGAGTGCATCCAAGGCTTCTGGTGGCATTTTGCCTTGAAACTGAGCGAACATGATGCTGGCTGGGTCGCCTGGCATTAGTCGGGGAATAAGAAAATTTAGTGCGACGGCTGTGAAACCAGCCAGCGAATAGAACAGGGCCCGCAATCCAAGATACCGTATCATCTAACTTTTAACTGTGTAAGCACCAGCAATTGTTCTGGTGGGTGGTTTGGAGAAAGCCTTGCATACGGGTGATCAGCAGACGGAAAGCCAGTGATTCTACTATCGTTGTATGCGCCCCATGAGGGATTTAGAAACAGAGGGATTGCTGGGATGTGTTCAACAAAAGTTTTTTGAAGGGCTTGAGCCGACTCGAGCCGAACATTCGGATCTGCGCTTTGTTCAAAACGGTCAATCCACATATCTGCGTTGGGATCGGAATAACGGTGCCAATTAATGCCTGTATTTTCTCCGATGGGTTTCACGGCTTTGGCCGAGAGCATGCTCTTATAAAAACCAACAGGGTGAGGCCCGTCATTTGACCACCCCAAAGACAAGTCGAAATCCCCTGTGGTGAGTTTGTGAAACCACGAGCCAAAGTCTCGATTATCAACTTGAGCTTGAATCCCAATGGCGTTTAAAGATTGCGAGATGACTTGCGCCGCTCTGACCCAATCCGACCAGCCTGACACCACACCGATCTTTAGTCGAAGTTCTTCACCGTCTTTGACTCGCCACCCAGACTCATTGGTTGTCCAACCGGCCTCATCTAGAAGTGCGACAGCCCTAGATGGACTGTACTCAGTCCATTGATTTCGAGAATCATACTGGTCCATTTGCCACTGGTCATAAGCCTTGGATAATCCACTTTCGTCAGCGGCTTGGGTGTAGCCAAACATGGCCACTCTTACCAAAAGGTCACGGTCAATGCTTCTTGAAATGGCTTCTCTAACCCTGATGTCGTCGAGCGGTGGAATCTGATGATTGGGATACAACAAGACGGAGGCACCCACAAGTGGGAACCAATAATGATGGTGTGTTGGGTTTCGATCAACAAATATGCGATCAATGGCTGGCACAAAGTTCCCCGCCCAATCAATTTCACCCTGAAGAAGGGCTAGATTTGCGGTGTCATTGGAGGGCAATGCTGGAAATTGGAGACCATTGATGCCGAGTTCTTGCCAATAATAGGGATTTTTTTCAAGCTGCCACAGCTGTGTTTCAAAGATGGTCACCTCAGTGAAGGGTCCAGTGCCAACAGGGTTCGCATTGTCAAATGTGACCGGATCTGCAATTGTTGACCAGATGTGCTCTGCCACAATGGCCTGATGTGCCACGCGTTCAAGACCGATAAATGCAGGTTGGTTAAAGTGAACAATGAGTTCTAGTGGACTCTTCACTGTGACAGAGTCCAAGACTGAACCCAGTCCATGTGTGTCAAGTTGTGGGTGCTGTTGAACAAGGTTGAGGGTAAATGCCACATCTGTGGAGTCAAAAGATTCTCCGTCTGACCATCTCACGCCGTCTCGAAGGGTCAATGTGAGTTTCGTTGCATCTT
>JAYYJC010000026.1:0-19894 GCA_036146655.1 Myxococcota bacterium
CATCAGATGCCAGAAATCAGTGTTTTTGTACTCCCTTCAGACCGTCATCCATCTGGAATTGGTGAAATTGGACTTCCACCCATAAATGCGGCGGTTTCCAATGCACTCTTTGCGGCAACTGGACACCGTTTGACAGACATGCCGATGCAAGACGCTTGGGACAAGGTCGCAGCTTCAGAGGAGAAGATATGATGAGTTCATCTATAATTTTTCTTTTGAGCCTCCTCAGCGGCAATACTTATGCCGACGAAAAGGCTATTTCTGAAGCGGCTTTGAACCCTTTCCAAACACCACTCACCCTCCAGCAACAACATCAAGGTGAACTAGACTTTGAAGCGATCTACACTGTCCTTCAGCATCCCCGCTGTCTCAATTGTCACCCCAGTGGCGATGCCCCTCTACAGGGCGAACAATCATTGCCCCATGTCATGAACATCACCCGCAGCAGTTCACAGGCTGGGCTCGAGTGTGCGGCGTGCCATCAAACTCAAAATTCTGAGTCCTATGGCGTCGATGGGGGGCCTCCAGGTGCACCCAATTGGCATTTGCCCAGCAAGGACATGCCGCTCGTATTTCAAGGTCTATCCAGCAATGAACTCTGTGAGCAACTCAAAGATCCTGCTCGCAATGGACAGATGTCACTCACCGATCTTTACAATCACATTGCTACCGATCCGTTGGTCATATGGGGGTGGACACCTGGCGGTGCTCGATCGGTACCGCCGATCCCCCATGATGTTTTTGCGGCGCACTTTAAAAGTTGGGTCTCGCTTGGTGGTCCTTGTCCATCGCCGTAAACGGCCGTCAACTGGCAAACTGTGTATTTGGGAGCCAGTTCGCCAATAGACCAAAGTGAGTTAGTTTATCGGCAATCAGGAGCGTTAAATGTCCACACATCCACCCCTTTGGATCACGGGCGGCTCTGGTCTGATTGGCCGGGCCCTCCAAGAAAAACTGCCATGTACTTTACTTAATCGGGGAGCAGAACCGCTCCCAAGTTGGGACCCGCTTGGTGGGGCTGTGAATGACACCAAGACCGCACTGGGTGCACTGGTGCATTTGGCTGGTGCACCCATCGCAGAAAAGCGCTGGAACAAATCCATTATGAAAGCCATCCACGACTCTCGTGTGACGGGCACACAAACCATCGTCAACTGGCTTTCAAACCGTCCTCAGCGTCCGTCTGTTTTGGTCTCTGCCAGTGCAGTGGGCTACTATGGTGACTGTAAGGATCAAGAATTAACCGAAAGCAGCCCCAACGGGTCTGGGTTTTTAGCTGAAGTATGCCGTGGTTGGGAAGATGCGGTTCACAAAGCCCATGAGGTTGGGATTCGCGTGGTTATCATTCGATTTGGAGTGGTTTTGGATCCTTCTGGTGGCGCTCTGGGCAAAATGCTTACAATCTTTCGTTTGGGTGGCGGAGGGCCTGTTGGAAGTGGAAAGCAATGGTTTCCCTGGATTCACATTTCCGATGTGGTCAAGCTCATCGAGATGGCCATCCGTGATGAACGCATGAGCGGTGTCTACAACGCCGTGGCACCAGGCATTGTTCGCCAAAAAGATTTTGCCAAGTGCCTCGGTAAAGTACTCAATCGACCTGCCTTTACGCCTGCACCAGCCTTCGCCATGAAAATGGCTTTTGGTAAGATGGCAGATGAGGCGTTGTTGGCCTCACAGCGTTGCACGCCGCAGCGGACACTCGAGAGTGGTTTTGATTTTGACTACCCAGAACTCGAACCCGCTCTTCGTCATTTGCTTGGCTGACAGTGTTCAGCAGGCGAGGCCTCATTGCTCGTCTGTATAATTGTGCAAATCAATGTTGTGGACAATTAAAAGATGGCTTGTCGAACGGGGTGCTTTCTAGTCAATCAGTGGCACCGTGAAAGCCTTCATCTGTGCAGCCTCGGCACTCTTTTCTAAAAATCTCTGAAAACCTTAACTGTTTGGCAGGTCGTGTTTCGCCCCAAAACTCTTGTGTGATGTAGCCATTGTAGCTTTAAATCTTAGGAAGACCTCTGCGTGATTCAGGTATCCAACCAACTTGTTTTCCATCATGGTCTTGGATGTGTGGGGATTGTGCATTGAGGTGCTCAGTTAATGCGGGATAGGTCCAACGCCTAGTGCACAGACATTGCTCAAATAAACACTGTCCAACACACGGTTGTGCCACTCTGAGAGGGGACAGTTCACCCACCGTTCGATCCATTTGGAGCGAATCTATATCAATGAACACAACGCTTGGTTGTCGTGAGGACAGCGATGCTTGCGGCTTTTTTTCGTGACAAGCCAAATCCTCTAGGACAAATAGGACTTGTGTTTATTAACAGACGCATCTGCGCAAACACACAACCCTATATTCAGCCCATTCGATTGAAATGCCACCAAATAATGGGGCATGCTAATCATGGAGTGCACCTTTTTGAGCGGATTGCAAAAGGTCGGGACGTCATTAAGGACCATACAGACTGTGTGACATTGTCTTTGGTTTGATGTGGTTCTCGGGGGTGTTGAGTGCTTAACGCCGAACCCTATTGATTAAGGTTGACTGCTCCAATAGTTTCGCCACTCATGCGCTTGTCCAAGGCGAAAAACCACCACGCCGATAATCAGATCGTTCGGAACAGGGCCCCACCATCTTGAGTCTACGGCGAAATCACGGTTGTCAGACATGACATAACATGTGTTTTTGGGAATGAGTTGCGGTTCGTGAGGCATGATTTGAGGAGCGTCAATCAGTCTCTGCACCAAATATTGTTTTGAAGTATTTTCCGAAGTCCAAGTATTTTCTTGGTAAATGCGATGGGTCTCAGTGATTCCCATATCTCTTTGGCGTATGGTTTTGCCATTTATTCTGACGGCACCATTTGGAAGCGCTTGAACAGAGTTCCCACCCAGAGCGACCACCCGTCTGAGATAAAACCGTTCGTCGTCATGTGGGTCTTTCATGAAAATAACATCCCCTATTTGGGGGGGGTGATTGCGAACCCAAATAAGGTCGTTGACCAGAATGGAGGGTTCCATATCAGTCGTTGGGACGCGCTTTGCACTTAACAGAGCGGCAAATATTATTCCGAAGAAAATTGTGAGGAGAATGGTATATTTTGACTTCAACATGGGCACTTATGAAGCTGGCTGCCATTCAGTATAAACCCCCCAAGGGCAATGTGCCGCAAGCGCATTATGAGCTCGGCCTCCTTATTGATGAGGCTGCAGCCAAAAATGTTGATTTTATCGTATTACCGGAGATGGCCACGACTGGCTACATCTGGGACAATGCAGACAGTTTAAGACCACATGCAGAGCATACAGGGGGGCGTACCTTCCAATGGTTGGCGCAAAAAGCCATTCAACATACGGCTTGGATTGTTTGTGGCTATGCAGAAATGGATGATGATGGCCGTTTATTCAATTCGGCACTGGTGGTGAACTCAGTTGGGGAGTTGGTGTGTTCATACCGAAAAGTCATGTTGTTTGAAGCAGACTTAACATGGGCTCAACCAGGTAAAACCCGATTTATTATCCCATCGAAGTGGGGACGCATTGCGCCCATCATCTGTATGGATTTGAATGATGATCAATGCATACAGTTTTTGAAAAAGCAAAAAATCAAATTGTGTGCCTTTTGTACCCACTGGGTGGAGGAAGAAATGGATGTGTTGTGGTACTGGCGACATCGGCTCGGCAGCTACAATGGATTCTTCGTCGCAGCCAACAGCTGGGGGCAAGACAATGGGACCAAATTTTGCGGCTTAAGCGCCATTCTTGGCCCCAAAGGCAAACTGTTGGCTCAGGCACCCAAAGAAGGCAATGCCGTGATTGTGGCTGACGCCCCGACCCTGTCGGTTTAAAATATGCGTCGCTTTCTGGCTTGCTCGAGAGCCATTTGCGCATGGTGAAGATCGTTTTCCAGCCGCTCTCTAAGGGCATCCATGGCAGACAGTTCAGCAGTTTTCTTTTCAATGTCTGCCCGTAAAATGGCATTTTCGCGAGCAAGTTCTTCAGCAGATTGTGCATGGTGTTGTATCCGTGTGTCGAGCACTTGGATGGCCTCTCGCTTAAAGCCACTGACTTCATCAACAGCGCAGGACAGCCTGTCGATGATTCCAAGTTGGGTTTGCAGTTGCTGATTAAGAGTTTCAATTTCCTGTCTTTTTTGAGACACCTCTGTCTGAAGCGCCTCCCGACGGACTTGGTTGACTTCTGCTTGTGTCACTGCATCGTGGTACCCTGCGGATTTGGCCACCCATGATGTCAGTTGGGAAGGGGTGCGCATTCGCTTCTTTGGGGAATTGAGCCAATTGATTAATGACACACTGGTCTTTGACCAATGGAAGTCCGCAGCGATTTTGGCTGTGGTCTTCCGTGTTTTGTTGCGAAGCCGTGGGTTTTGAAGCCATTCGACCGTTGTTTGCATAACATCTGTACTGTAAATTCCTGTACCTGGGCCTATGTCTTGTAATGCGGTGTTGGGGTATCCCAATATGGGCAAGCCAGAACCCAAATAATCCATGTGTCGAAATGCAAGGGCCATTTCACGCTCAGGGTTGGGCGAATACCAATCAAATGCTGCAGTCGCTTTTGATAGGACTCGTCGATATTCTTGATAAGGAAGCCATCCGACTCGTTCAAGTCTGGGGTGCTTCCGAACCGTTTCAGGCAGGTTTTCTGGCCAAGCGCCAATCCACTTTAGCCGTGCATTTTGATGGGTCTGCAAGGCATCAAGGAAAGAAGCGAGACTCTGATTCAGATCCTGCCATGGCCAGTTGCAGCCGCCAGCGACAAAGTACATGCTTTTGTCAGCAGGCTCTGCACTGCTCTGATCGATGCTCAATGGCACCAGTAATGTGGGGTCTTTGCGTGTATCCACAGATGCGAGTGCAAGTAGACCCAACCAATACCACCGTTGCCTTGGATTTGATACCAAATAGATATCGGCGGCATTGATGGCACGCAGGCATTGAATGGCATCAGTAGAAAGTTCTCCAGCAAATACACTTTCTTGCACGCGGGGGGCGTATAAATCAAGGACATGCGGAATGGTCAAATCTTCCAGCTCTGCTGACAAATCAATCGACAACGATACAAGTGCGTCAGCCGATTGAGAATTTAAAAATCGCAACTGCTCCGACGGTGCTTTTGGGAGGTCATCTGTGCTGTACATGTGAACAGTGTGTCCATGAGACTCGAGGGCAAGGCGAAGATGTTCAGCACGGATCTGCTCTCCACTCACTTGGCCATGAGGAGTGAACGGTGGATGTTGACTGAGCAAGATAATCTTCACAGGGTGTCCCTAATGTGTTGCTTCTACCTTTATAGCATGATTCTAATTAGAACCGTCTTTGTACCAAAATTGTCTCGTTCAATACAGCCATGACTGAAACTTTGATAAAAATGCCCCCCAAAGCGAATGACATTGGATTATTAAATGAGCATGCAGCAGGCCAAACTGATTCAAGACATTCGAATGTATCTTTCACGAACGCTGACAACCGGTTGGGCTCCCCCTGACCGACTTAGTGTCAATTTGACCTTGCGTTGCAATTTGAGCTGTACCATGTGTACAACTTGCTACGATGCGCCAGAACTTCACTTGGAGGAGATTAAACGGCTGATTGATGAGGCTGCAGAGTGGGGAATTGAAGTGTTTAATCCCCTTGGGGGAGAGCCATTCATGCGTTCAGACATTGAGGCCATTCTGCGCTATGCGACTCAGCGAGGATTTTATGTCACCCTGACCACCAACGGCACACTCATCTCCCCCTCTCGGGCTCATCAACTGGCGCTGGTCCCTTCCGATAGGTTGCACCTTAATTTTTCACTCGATGGAAACGCTGCAAGCAACGATCGGGTTCGAGGGGAGGGTGCGTACAATAAGGCCATTCGGGGCTATCACAATGTGAGACAAGCTGATTCCGCCATTGGTAACAGTCATCGCAAAATCCTAAGCAACACCATTCTCCATGCGGGCAATTTTGACCACTTTGAGGCCATTCTTGAAGAACAAGAGTCTCTTGGTTTTGATGGAATTCAAATTCTCAATCTCTTTCGCAGCAGTGAGCCATTACAGGACAGTCCTGCTCAGTTTATGTGGTTTACAGATGCCCAGATACCGGCACTTGAACGGCTGTGCGAGCGTTTGGCACAGCGAGCTGATCAAGCGGAAGGCTCAGGTTTTCGAATCCAAAACAGTGCAGAAGAACTTCGATATATTTCTAAATACTATACCGAAGACCTGACGCCGCTTGAAGCGCCATGTTGGGCAGGTTGGAAGGAGTTGTACATAAATGCAGATGGGCAAGCCATTATGTGTGATGGCAAACTGGATTTTTTGAACGGGGGCTTTGGCAATGTTCGTACACAGAGTTTAAAAGAACTTTGGGCGTCTCCAGAGTTGAAAGCTCGCCGTCAAACCGTCAAAAAATGTCGAACGCCCTGTATCCAAAATTGTTATCTTCGGCCCCAATCTGACTCTGCCATTCCATTGTTCAAGAGAAGCATGCAGATTCTCAACCGTAAAATTAGTCCCCATTTGGCTTTTACTCGTCCAGAGACACATATCCAAAATGGGGTGCTCAGACTTGAACTCAGTGATGTCATGCCCGGAGATTATGAAGGCAGACAGAGTCCGATACAGCGATGGCAAGATCTGACGCAAGCATGTCCAGAACGGCCCAATGCACACAATTGGACTGATTTTCGAGACAGTGGCAAAGTGGACTTCGGTCGGGGCTTCATGGGGTTCGAAATTGTTCGACATGTGATTGCGGAACTCCAAGCGTCAGGGCTTCGTTTTGAAACCATTGCAGTGGGGTGGCGAGGTGATTCTCTCCTGCACCCAGAAGTGGTTCCAATCTTGCATGTATTGGCATCTGCGATTCACAGTGGTCTGGCTCAACGGCTTCGAGTTGAAACCACTGGGCTCTTCATAAGGCCTGAAATTGCAGATGTGGCTTCGCAAGATCTTCCGCAAGATTGGATTCTGGATTGGGACTACGGGAATGGCAGCGGAATTTCTGAGCTCGAAGCAGTGGCTGGTCCGCAAACCCGAATTATCCTACGACAGCGTGCGATGTCTGGGGTTGACTACAGCCAAGTGAAAAACCGGTTTCCGCAATATGAAACTGTTGTTGGCTACTATCCAAAAACAGGAATGCGATGCCATTGGATTATACGAGAAGAGCATGGGCACTTTTTGGGAGACTCGAATGCCAATTTGGCCTTAACCCATGCAGCTGAATGGGCCGGTGTGTCATTCTCTCCTGTTGACACGGCTCAACCGTGCCGTGCACCAGAGCGCAGTGTGGTCATTTCATGGGATGCAAAAGTGACCCTTTGCGAACACGACATTCAGCTTAAAAACAGAGTAGGTGAAATCGACTCTGAACCCCTTTTGTCCATTTGGAATCGCATGGCGCAAGACCGTCAATCTGCAAAAGTCCATGGACGCCCTCAGCGCAGCCTCTGTCATCAGTGCGGGTATCTTTGGTCTCCCTCAGCCGTATAAGAGCTTAAGGGCGGTAAAGACCAACGGGCAATTGTGCCAGCTTGTGTGCCCAGCGTTTGGCGCCGATGGCGAAGACGGACCGTTGAGTGGCCACATGCTTGAGTTCAATGCGCTCGCCAGGACCACAGAGATAGATGGTGTGCTCTCCAAAGGTGTCGCCTACACGCAGAGCATGGGTGGGTACCTCTCCTGAGCGAACGGACTGAATGGCCTTAACGAGTCTTTTTGCTGTTCCCGAAGGGGCGTCTTTTTTCTGGTTGTGATGGGCTTCAACCACTTCGATGTCCCAGTCTGCTGGAAGGTTAGGTACAAGGTGTTTGATCAAATCTATGAGGGCTGGAACACCCACACTGAAGTTAGGCACAATGGCAACTGTCGCCCTCTGCGCATAGGATTCGATGGCATCCATGGGCAAATCTCCGGTGGTTCCAATGAGCAGAGCCTGACCTGACAAACGAGGCAGTAGAGCTGCCGTTCCGGCCGCTGAACTCACATCAATCACCACATCACAATCTGGGACTTCTCCCATTCGTGCGATTGGGCCCGCATATTCATCGGCACATTGTTCGACAATGAGCTTTCCAAGCTTTCCCGAGGCGCCTTGAATGGCAATTTTAAGCCCCATCTAGTTTAATCCGTCCCAAATGGCTTTGGAGGGAATGGCTTCAGCGATCAGTGGAAGACGGCACGCATTTTCAAGCAGTCCGAGACCAGCCATCATGCCTTTACATGGGATTGGGTTGGTGCTTGCGAAAAGGGCTTCCACCACTGGCAAAAGCTGTTGGCGTAGTGATCTGAGTGCCTCAATGTCTCCTGAACGGGCAGCCTCAAACCATGCCACAGATTGTTTGGGCGCAGGATTAGAAAGCACACTGATGACACCTGCAAACCCCATGGCCACAGCAGCTGCATAAGTAAAATCGTCACCGGAGAGCAAGGCCACATTCGTACCGTTCAAACGGTTGCACAGGGTTTGTCCCAAAGTGACATCGCCTGTGGCCTCTTTGAGCGCAACAACACCAGGCGTGCGGCAGAGTTGTTCGAGCATGTCTGCAGAGAGTCGCTGTCCGGTTCGACCGGGCACATGGTAGAGAACCACTGGCAACCCTTCCGCACAGGCGGCATTCACATGGGCCTGAAGACCTGCAGGGTTGGGCTTGTTGTAATAGGGAAAGACCACCAAAGCCGCATCAGCCCCAAGTGCTTTTGCAGCTTTTATATTGTCAACCGTTTGGCGTGTGCTGTTGGTGCCGCAACCGGCAATGACTGGGACACGGCCTTGGTTGACTTCAATGGTGGTTCGAATGACCGCAGCCCATTCATCGGTATTAAGACTCGGGGTTTCACCAGTGGTCCCGCAAGGCACCAGTCCATGGACACCGGATTGAATTTGGCGTTCGACAAGGGTTTTGAATGTGTCGAGATCCACTTTGCCATTCGAGAATGGGGTCACAAGGGCTGTGCATACACCTGAAAGGGCGATCATTGTCATGCTCCAGTTCGGATTGGACTAGAATTCAATGCTGCTGAGCAGCTGCATCCCGATGGCGGGGCTGTTAAACCCACCCCCAAGGTCTGCATCAGAGAAATTTCTGTAATAGGTGCCCGGAAAGAAAACCGCACCAGTGGCATCGAGTTGGAAGTGGTCCACTGGATTCCAACCAATATGGGCGTCCAGTTCCATTCCATATCCATTGTTGTCGGACTCATCTTCTGGAAGATTGGGCGCACGAGCGGCCAATATACTCAAATCAGCAAGTAGGCCTGGCTTGATGTAGTACCCGAGCCGTGGCTTTCCATACAGAATGTTCGATACAGAATAACCTGTGCGAGCGATGGAAGTATCTCGGCCATCATTGTCCACATTGGATACGAGGGGTTGCAAGGTGGGCATGGGTTCCTCAAAGAGCATCAGGCCAATATGGTAGTCGGGATCAAAGCGAAATGTATGAAAGGTTTTGTCTGTGGGGTCCTTGTCGCCAGTGGCAAAGCCGGCACCCAAGCCAATCAACAACTTAGACGGATTGAAGGCGGCATCCAAGGCCGCACCAAATGAACTTATCCGCACACCATCCAGCCCGTTTGGAAGGTCACCAGAACCAAAGTTGGCCGCCATTTCGAGATCAATCTTTAGGGCGCCGGCTTCAGCACCTCCATAGAGGTCAATGGTGAACAGACCAAACTTGAGGTCTTCGACATTTTGCCGATGGTAGTTGGTGTACAAACCGGTGGAAGCCCGCTCAGTATTGTACATGACGGCTGCTGCTGCTGACCATGCATCGTCTTGTTCATTGACAAATCGCTCATTGTTGGACTCAAGTGCAGTCATAACGAAAACCTGCTCCGCTTTGGCTGTAAATTGAACCCGATCCGCCGTGTCTCCAAATTCGTCAAGCGGATTGTTACCTGCATTAAACACCAAGCCTGAACCCCAATGAACGGGCATGCGTCCAAATTGGACACTCCCAATGGGTGTGATGACTTCACCCCAGACACGGGTGGCCTGAATGTTTGTGGCGCCCATCGAGCCATCATCGCTTGTGGGAGGCTGAAGGCTTTGAGAGAAAAATACATCCAACTCATCGTAAGATGGGTCGTCAAAGAGCACCGGTTGGTCGCCCCAGAGGGTGTAGGGCAGCATGTCGAGCTGCGCATGGATGGCCACCTTGCTGTTGGCATACCATGTGGGTTCGAGTCGAAATCGGTGTGTGATTGTGCTGGCAGCACCCTCTGAGTAGGGGTTCGTGTCTGACAGCGAAAGTGAATTGAACCGTTGCGCACGGGCCCTGTAGAAGCCGTTCCATTTGGCTTCTGCGCCATGGCTGTATTGAGAAAGAAGGCTAAGAAGCAAAATCACGGGAGAATCCTTTCTTCAGGGGCAATGTAGGCCCCAATAATGGCCTATTGATTAGCACGATGACAGCCGCTGCGCAATGCCTTCTCGGTCTAGGGCGGGTCATCATCGAGAATTGACTGAGAAGTGAAGACCATTGGAGTGTTTTTTTCGTCTGCAGGTGAAAGTGCTATGTCTTAAATTGAAACTTATAGAGGGTGAACCATGTTTGTATTTGGTGTATTACTGTCGGCTTGCATTCAGGAATTGGATAAGTCAGCAGAGGATTTTCCGGATAATCTCGAACACGACAATGACGGCGATGGGCTGACAGAAAATGAGGGAGATTGTGACGATCTCAACTCTGAGGTGCTTGGGCCCTCAACTTGGTATGCCGATGCAGATGGAGACGGTTATGGCGATCCCAATGTGGCCATTGTCGATTGCCAACCCGAGACCGGCTATGTCTCCAATGCAGAAGATTGTTTGGACTCAGATGAAACCATTTTTCCAGGCAATGCGCGCTTTGAATTGGCGGAGCTCTGTGTCATCGATGCCGACGACGATGGTTTTGGAGATGCTTCGCCGGAGTTAAGTGTAGATTCGGGTACTGACTGCGATGACAGCAATCCAAACATTTTTCCGAATGCAGTGGACACCTGCGATGAGATTGACAACGATTGCGATGGCCTGGTCGATGAGGAAATCACACCAGATGCCCCCATTTGGTACTACGACTCTGATTTGGATGGCTATGGAAGTGCCTCTGTCTATATTCAGGCTTGTGATGCGCCAGCAGGCTATGTCAGTGACTATACAGACTGCAACGACAGTGATGCATTAAGCCATCCCAATGCTCCCGAAGTCTGTGATGGCGCCGACAACAACTGCAATACGGTCATCGATGAAGACTCTGCCATTGATGTGCTGACCTGGTATGCAGATTCTGACAGCGATGGCCATGGGGATCCAAACAACATCGATTACAGCTGCACACAACCGGTTGGTTTTGTGGACAATTCCAATGACTGCAACGACCTCAGCAATGCGCAGTATCCTGGTGCTCCTGAAACCTGCAATGGACAAGACGACAGTTGTGATGGTGAGATAGATGAGGGTGTTTTGAATACCTTTTACCTCGACCTTGACGGCGACAGCTTTGGCAATGCCCTTCAATCGGTGATGGCGTGTTCGGCTCAGCCCGGCACAGTTTCAGACAGCAGTGACTGCGATGATACCGACCCACTCGTGAATCCCAATGCCGCCGAGTACTGCAACCTGCGTGATGATGACTGTGATGGCCAAGAAGATGAAGATTCTGTCGATGCGACCATGTTCTACATCGACTCGGACGGAGATGGACGAGGAGAGCCTTCTCAAACCCTCTTGGCCTGTCCGATATTCGATGGGGTTTCACAAGCGCCAGATGGCTATTCCTTCTATGACGATGATTGCGACGACAATGATGCAAGCCGTGCCCCAAACCTCCCCGAATTGTGCTCAACCAGCATTGATGAGAATTGCGATGAGGACACTGTTTTGGGCGCAGTTGATGTCACGACCTTCTATGCCGATACCGATTCAGATGGGCAGGGGAATCCGCTCTTTACGGTTGATGTCTGTGCGGCACCCTATGGCTATGTGGCAAACAGTGACGACTGCAATGACACCGATCCGGATGTTCTGAGCGGAATGCCAGAAGAATGGGAACGGTGCAACGGGAAGCTGGACCGTTGCGAAGAAGACATCTATGGAGATGCCAGAACACCCGATAACGAACGTGATGATGACGACGATGGTTTTGTCGAATGTGAGTTGGATGTGATTCCAGTACTTTGGGAAGATTCAAATGCCTCTCGGCCGCTAGGAGAGATCCAGGGAGGAGACTGCGACGATACAGATGCTTACACACATCCAGGAGCAACAGAGATCTGCAATGGCGATTTTGAGAATTGCAGCGATTTGCTATATGATTTTCAAGACTCTCCTGCACGAGAAACGGATAATGATTCCGATGGATTTGTGGAGTGCAGTGGGTACGACATCCAGACTTGGGAAGGAGATGTGAATGTTTTTGCAGGAGATGATTGTGACGATACACGCGATTATACCTACCCTGGGGCAGCGCCTTTATCATCAACAGTGGAGTGCTTGACTGATTTTGATGGTGATGGTTATGCGGATTGTCGATTTGGAGGTTGTGACGCTGTCTTTATTGTAAACAGCGAACAAGCGGATTTGGTATTGATCCCAGCAGGTGACGATCCTCTAGGCCGTTACAGCATCAGCTTCGATTTTTACATGATGACGACGGAGGTGACGGAGGGCATGTGGGATGCTGTTATGGCCACCGGAAATAGCGTTTCGCTGATGGCGAAAAACAGAGTCAACTGGCACGAAGCGGCCATGTTTGCAAATGCCGTGAACATCTCTGTTGGCAAAGAGGAATGTTACAGTTGTAGTGGCAGCACTTGCACTGAGGCGATCACACCCATCACGGATTGCATGGGCTACAGATTACCCACAGAATGGGAATGGGAATATGCGGCCCGCAGCGGCACAACAAAAGATTTTTGGACGGGTGAAGGGCTAGATTTGGGTGGTGATTACAGCGATAATACCTGCAGCGGTCTTGAGACGATTGAGGATGGTATGAGTAATCCATTGATTGGAGACTACGCTTGGTACTGTGGCAACAACAGTCCAAATGATGTCAAGTCAGTGGCTCAAAAACTCCCAAATGGTTACGGCTTGTATGACATGCATGGAAATGTGTGGGAGTGGACTTCGGACTGGTGGGGGTCTTCCGGTGTGGCCACCGGTGTGAACCCGTGGAATTCAGACACTGAAACGCGCCGTGTCATACGGGGGGGCGGCTATAACTCAAACATAGCGTCAATTACTGCATCCGAACGGTACTTTAACAACCCCTTCAACTCTTACTTTACCTTCGGTGCTCGTCTCGTTCTTCGAGCGCCTTAATTCACCCATCGCATTGTTCCAAAGTGAGATGTTTTTGCCCAAGTCTGTGTACAGCAATTCATTCTTATACAGCTATTAGAGTCGAAGGGTGGGCTCAGCGCAAAACCCGTCCGCATTTTTTGGTGGCATACACAAATTTGTGATACCCTTTTCAAAGAGGTCTTTGTGTCCGCAATCATGAAATCCCTATGGCGAAAATGGAAGTCTGGCGTTCATCGCATCAACGATGGAATCGCTTGGGTATTAATGTCTTTGACTTTTTTTCTCGCTGTAATGCCCGTGTCGTTGACCTTCAAGTTGATGCGCAGAGACCTGTTAGATCGAGGCCTTGGTGGCAAAGACACCAAAACTTACTGGCTTACCAAAAAGAATGAACCTGTGGATGTGCGCCGCGCCCAGCGTCAGTTTTAATGGCCGTTGGCCTGCAATTGTGAGGTGATGATGTCAAATATCGGACAGGATTATGTGTCGCACAAGGCTACTCGGCTGCTGGAAATCTGTTTTGAAGTGTATCGGAGCGCAGACTCCCTATTATTGGAGCATTTATGATCATTGCATTCCTTTTTGCCTGTGGGGTGAACAAGGGCATCGACAATGTTTCCGAAGACTCCGCACAGGTGGATGACTCTGGTTCTAACCAAAACAGTACCCCCACCACTGACTCGGACGATGGCATTAATCCACTCAGTTCAGGCTGTGGCATTGATTCTACGGTGCAGGGCGGTGGGCTTCAAATGACCATGGACTTTGGCCCAGATGCTGGCGGTGAGCGTGGATTTTACCTTGTTATACCCTCGGATTATGACCCTGATCAAGGACACCGTCTCATTATGGGATTCTCTGGACGCGATTGGACTGGGCAGCCCATGCGGGGCTATCTCAACCTCGAAGATGGCACGCCAAATGAGATATTTGTTTATCCCGACCCCAAATGGCGTGAGTTTCAGGGGTGGGGCACTTATGGAGGGTGGCTGCTTGGTGAGCATGCTGGGCCTGCCACAGGCGTTGAAGACTTTGAGTTTGTTCGAGCCCTCATCTCGCATCTCGAAGACAATTACTGCATCAACACAGCGCAAATCTTTGCTACCGGACAAAGCTGGGGTGGAGACATGTCCCATGTTCTGGCCTGCTTTGTCGGGGATAAAGTGCGTGCGGCTGTACCCGTCGCAGCCAACACACCTTACTGGTTTACCCAAAACTCAGGAGGCAGAGTCGAGTGTGTTGGAGAAACCGCAGTCTGGACCATGTTCGGACAGGCCGACGATGCTTTTCCCAACCAGCCTTACCAAGGCGCCTACGGCGATGAGTGCAACGCCTTCTGGACGGAAGAAAATAACTGCGGTACCGACAGCATCGACTTGGGGCTAGGAGAAATCGGTGAATGCGTTGAATACTCCAACTGCGATGTTCAGACGCGGTACTGCTTGTACGATGCTCAGTATGGCCATCAAATCCCCTCGGGTTATTACTCGGTAGAGACGATGGCTTTCTTTAGGTCATTTGATTAACAGTCTCACCGACGCAGCAGTTTCAGTCCAGTAATGTTGACAAAGTTGGAGGGGCCTCCGCTGCCGCCCGTGCCACTATACTCTGCAAAATGGTCGAACTCAGACATGTTGATGGTGTTTGTGTCTTGGCTGATGACAACTTGATAGGTTTTTCCAGCTTCAAGATCAACGGGGACGAGGGTACTGTCTGCCCAGGTGTCCCATGTTCCCAGTTGGGGAAGAAAGACCACGCCACTGTCGACGGCCTGATTGTCATCATAGACTGTTACTCTTTTAACGGCGCAGGTGACTCCCGTATTGATTGGACCCGACCCATTGCCATATTGGAGCTGAAGCCAATGGGCACCGTTGTGTTGTGCGGTAACCGTATGGACAGTGAGGGTATCGTTGGCGGCACCCCAGTTTTCAAAGTGCCAAGCGCCATGGTTATAGACAAGGCTACCCGCATTGGCCGTAAAGTTCTGTGCGTTGTGGTTTTGAATATTACTATAGTCTGGTCCCCACCAACAATTGGCTTTGCTGTGTTGAGAGGTGGTGCCCGTCAAAAATCGAGTTTGAATACTGTAGCAGTGCGTTTGGCTCTGATCTGAGATCGGATCTGTCCAAGTGGCTGTTTCCCCAGCGACATTATTGGCAACCATGACACCATCACGGAAAATGTCGATGACGATGTCAGCGGGTACCTCATCTGCCCGGTCCAAGCTGAGTGTCAGCCCATTGGTCCCTCCCGTAATGTTTGTGATCTCTGGTGTGCGAGGTCCAAAAAGATTCTGATGGTTTTGGAGGTCCTCTTCGCTGAGTTCGATAATGGAGGCGTTGGCAGTGTCAGCAGCCACCATGGTGACTTCAATGAGATCATCACCCGTTAGGAGACTAGCTGAAATCTCCCCGAGGGACACAGAGGTGCCGTTGAGCGTCATAGAATCCGCAATTAATGCGCCTGACACTTGACCATTGGCAGGTCCAAGATTGAGTTGAATGGCGACTTGGCCACCGTGGTAGGGCAGGCGGCTGATGGCCATCTGCTCCGTCCCCCCAAAAAGCTCATGCCGAATTCGAAAGGGCACAAAGGGATTCACCACAAAGCCATTTTCAGTGGGTTCAAAACCAAAGAGCACAGACTGAACCATCCCTGCGTAGCCAGCAACAGACCAAAGCTGACGCTGAGAGTTGACCACCGGGCCGCTGTATTCTCCTTCGTCTCCTTTATAAGGAAGGCCTGTACTGGCCTCTAGATTTTCCATGTTGGACAGATTGAGCGCAGCGGCTCGTACCAAGCTGTGTATCCCATGTGAAACGGCATCGGCATGCCCGACAGACTTGGCAGCCTTGACCCAAAAGGCCGTCACAAAGGGCCAGATGCCTCTGTTGTGGTAGATCGGGGTGAATTGCTGCTGAGGCCAGAGTACTGGAAGTCCTTTGGGGAGGTGTGGGTAGTTTGAAATGCTGTCACTGCGCATTGTTTCCGTGCCCAAACCAGCCAATACCGCAAGTGCCGTTCCCAATGCGTCTTGACGGTGTGTGGGTGCAGGGTCCAGTGGTGAGGGGAGGTAAGCGCTCCAGTGACCTTGATCTGCCAACCAAAATTTTTCTTCGATGGCCGCATGTAAATCCGCAGCCCAGTTGCTGTATTGTGAAGCATCCTCACTCAGGCCTTGCCTTTCTGCCAATGATGCGGTGATCTCAAGCAGCCGGAGGTGAGCCACATTGGTGCTCAATGTCTTCGACATGGCGATTTGCGTCGGATCAGCTGCGGTAAAATCTGGATAGCTCTGTTCCCGCCAATCTAGAAATGACATTTCGCCATAGTACAGCCCATCTTCGTCGTCCCAGACGAGTGCCCTCTCGTGATTGGCCGTATTTTTAAGGGCCTCGTAAGCAAGCGATTGAAAGTCACTGCGGTCAGGTTCTTGGAGTGCGTGAAGCACCGACAATGCGCCCATCGACCAAACGACACGATCCGTGCTGACGGGATAACTGCCTCCTGTACCTGTGTCTTGAATGATTTGAAGGTTACTCCCATTTCGCCTAGTACTCAGTTTAAATGCCAAGCTGTTTCGGGTTCGGATGGGATCGAGCAGTGCAAGGCTGAGGACACTGGCATAGGCTGTGTCTCGTGTCCAGACATAGGGCCACTTTCGACCGGTTTCAAAGCATCCACCCGCCGGGCACTCTATCGGCTCACCATTGTTAAAAGCATCATCTTGGATGGAGTCCACGCTATTCTCCGAGACCTCAACGATGCTAAGTGCATACAGGGCATCAAAAATTTCATTGCCTGTTCGGATGACTGGTTGATGAGTGACTTCCTGAATTTCACGGGGGTTGATTGGCAAATTGTCGATGCGATCCTGATAGGTCCATAGACTATAGCGACGGCTGCAGCTTTCAGGTACATCGATTGTCACTGAGACGGTTCCCATTTCATATGTCCAATCTGTGCCATTAGGAAGCCCACCGCCCACAAAGGGAATGCAGTTTTCGTCTATTTCAATGGCGCTGTCCGATGGCAAAGGATCCGTGCCGTTATTTTCTGGACTAGAGTCCGTCTGTGAAACTTCCGAACTGTCCACAGTTTGTGGTTTATCATCTGTTGCGCATCCGACCAGACTGAACAATAATCGCATTGAAAAAATCCTTTCAGTGGGAGACTTTCCATCTTTATTTTATCGTTTGAGAAAATAATTTTGAGGTCTCATTGATTCTTTTCTATAATTTCGTATGCCCATTCGTCGATTAAACACACGCTCCATTCAAAAAATGCACCCAGTGCGTGATCATCGTAAGATTGTCTATACCATTGCTTGTTCAGAGTTCTCCTTTGATGCGGCACGGGCAATGGAGTTGGCATTCTTTCGTACTTTTGCGGTGCCCAGCATCTCAAAGGTGCTCTACGACACTGGAAAATTTTTGCACGCCACTCAATGTCGAATAGACGACACGGATATTTTACTCAGTGAGATACTTGAAAGCGGCTACGACGGTCCACGGGGAAAGCGGGCGATTGCGCGTATTAATCGCATTCATTCAGAGTTTAATCTGACCAACATTGATCTTCTCTATGTGCTGACCACTTTTGTGGTAGAGCCCATTAAATGGATGAAGCGATTTGCTTGGCGGCCACTGCTGGATGTTGAAGAAGAAGCCTTGTACCACTTTTGGGTTGAGGTTGGCCGTCGAATGAACATACAGGATATACCCAAGACACTTGATTCTTTTTTGGCATTCAATTTAAAATATGAATCAGATTATTTTGAGTATACGGATGAAAACCATCAGCTGGCGGTTGTTACTCGTCAGCATCTTCTGAGTCACTTTTTACCTGAAGCACTTTTTCCCTTTGGTGCGCCGCTCTTTCACGCTTTTCTCGACACTCCCCTGCTTGAGGCATGTGGGTTGCCTCCTGCATCTCGAAAATTGACTTGGTCACTTGAGCAGAGCATGCGTTTGCGTAGCCAATTGGCTTCTTTTCGACGCCAAACCACCAAGCATCGCACCGAAGTACCCATTCAAAGTTATCCGGATGGTTATGTCATTGAACAGGTGGGCGGACAGTCTTGGTCCACAAATGCACCGTCAGAAAAATCATGAGTTGGTTGTCCGATACGGCCAAAGTCAACTGGTTGCTCTGGGGCTTTGGGCTTGCCAAAATACCCATGCTTTACATGTGTCGCCCCAAAGTTTTGGCGCTTGATGATGACCACTGTGAGGTCAAAATCCCCCTTAATCGCCGTACTAAAAATCACGAAAATTGTATGTATATTGCAGCGTTAACCGTAGGTGCAGACATTGCTGGTGGGTTGATTGCCATTCATCACATGAAAGATGACCGAAAGAATGCACGGTTCCTTTTCAAAAGCATGACAGCGGTCTACCTGAAGCGTGCGGAAGGTGATGTGCACTTTCGCTGTCTTGATGGACAAGCCCTTGCGGAATTGGTGCGCCGTGCTCGGGCGTCTGGTGAGCGAATAACAGTTCCAGTTACAGTCGTTGCAACCGTTCCAGACAAGTTTGGGAACGAACCTGTGGCCCGATTTGAACTGGAGTTTTCGGCCAAAATCCGCCAGGCGTCTGCTGCTAAATGACTGTATAAATAAAGGGCAGTACTGGGGACTGTTCGACCAGAATAATAAAAGCAACCATCAAGATGAGGATCACAATGATGGGAGTCATCCACCATGCCTTGTTGTGGACAATAAAATCAAAGAACTCACGAATTAGTGACTGGCGTTCTGTGGGTATTTCTGACATCTGATTTCCTTTCTCTCATTTCAGTCTATCGCAAATGAAGGGCCATGTCTAGACTAATCGGTGACTTGAATCAGTTCTGTTTGAGGTGTCCAGCCGGTGGGATGTTCCTCGTTTGCCCATGACACTTTGAGCCATTGACCTTCATGGTCTGGGGGTGTTTGTGTCATGACTCCACTGTAACCATGTCTCCTGAGGCGATATTCGAGGTGATAGCCCAATCCGTGTGTGGTTTGGATCTCGCAAGGTACATCCAAGTCCGAAGTCAGCCATACCCCTGTGGGATTTGTTTCTATAATCTGGCGGGTGAGCAACGAAAGCCCAAAATCAGCGGCTTTTGGCGGACGCAGCCAATGCTGTGGGCATCCGTCGTCTCCTAACTTGTACAGCGGTGAAACGGGGTATTGGATAACCGTACCCCCGTGTATCCAAGCCATCCCCAATAGGACAAAGATGATTTGGAACAGCCGTGTGCACTGTGCTAACCAGACGGCGATCATACATATGGCCGCAGGAAGGATGGGTAACAGCAACCGAGGGTACTGCTTGGGCAAAAGCATTAAAACAGCAAGGCCCCCCAACAGCCACAAAATAATTGACTTTGAACGCTCTGGAAGGGATTTTCTGCGAATGGCAGTAAGGAATCCAATGGCCAAGATTGGGCCCAAGCCATCCCACACGAGTCCCAAAGGATGTGCAAATAAGCTCGCCCAATTCCAATGACTGCTGGTCAATGTACTTTGAACATATGCCGCTTTACTCAATCCCACTGTGAAGTACCACGGGCCTGCAATGAATGATGCGATGATAATGGGAATG
>JAYYJC010000027.1:0-3066 GCA_036146655.1 Myxococcota bacterium
CTGTAGAAATCAACTCAGAAAAGGTCCGACATTCCGTTGTCACCTCTCTTAAAAACTGGACATACCGTGCCCCTTCTGAAAGGTCACGAAATCCCCGTCGGTCTGCTTCTTCTATCCATTGTGGAAGCATCTGATAGCCATTGGTCTTTTGTCGATTGCGCTCGAAATCATCTGGACTAAATCCCATCATTCGGATCCCGCTCATCGCACGCTGACCATGTGCCAGCGCCACTTCCTCGCGCATTTCATACGAACCAAGCCTCAGACCCAAACGCCATGCAAGTGCTGTTGGTAAGGCACAGAGTACATGCTGAAACAATCGAGCCATGTCCGCCAATGGCATCTTACTGGCTTGAATGGATAAAGGTGCACCTGCCATGAGTGTTTCAAAGATCATTTCACAGCGATCAATCCAATCACTGTCCAGAGAACCATCAGTGAGACGGATCTCATGCGCAGGTAAATCCATGTTTTTTTCTTGCATTGGAATGGTTTTAATATCGGTCATACCTGCGAGCATTAGGGGCGAAAACTGACTGGCAGGACTGCATAAATACAAACCCTGCATGTAATAACGGCCCGACTTGCCCTCACCTGATTCTGAACGGCCACGCACCCGTCCCACAACCATCCAGACCGCGTCACCTGACTGGACCTGCTGAAGCGCAATGCCACCACCAGAGTCTAGCCAAGTATATTCACCCCAAGGCGTCAAATCATTGATACCAGGTCCGATAATTTTTGGCTCACATTGCTCAAAAACAAAACTTGGAATGGCGTTGTTCTTACCGGTACATTCGTGATCCTTACCGATTTGGATGGGTCCATCTGGTGTTTCAGTAAGCTTACCATAAACAAGTGGCAACCAATTTTGCATGTTCAATCCCCGTAAAATTTAATTGAGCCGAGCTTCTAATTCAGAGCGACTTAAAATCTCAGTGCCATGAGTGTATGCACTTCCAGTGGTCAGAAAAGCAAAGGGGTCCAAGACTTGAAATGGGCGCCAGTCTTCAGCATGTCCAGTGGCTTCTGACTTTGAAGTTAAGAGTTCTGTATTCAATCCACCGTTTTTGAACCCATAAACGGATGAGAAAGCAAATCCAAATTGCGAGTCTTCAATCATAAATGTCTTTAAAGAATTAAAGGCCCTTTTACCTATAATGTCGAGGGCTTGTGCCACGGGATCAGATGCTTCAATAAAAGCTTGCGCATCGTGATCATGTCCACTGTTTTGAGCCCATAAGTCCGCTTTTGTAAGTGTCACACACACCCGTTTGAACGGTAAAATCGATTGAAACCCATTGGTCAGAAGCGTGTTTATGGAATGAAAAAAGAAGTCTTTGATGAAATCTTTTCGCTTTGACAAGATGTCATTGGCATCCACACATAAAATAAGCCCATTTGACTCCAACATTTGCTTCGCAATTTCTCTAAAATAAGGGCTCCTAGTCGCTGTTTGACGGCTATTGATTAGTTCTGACTCGAAGACAGCACCACCTGGTGAATCGAGGAAATGAAAATGACCCGTTTTTCGAGGCACTCCCGTAAATGCAGATACGAAACGTGACATAAAATCATTAGGTGGACTCGGTAATGTCAAACGAAACTCGTAGTGTGTTGTGGACTGAGTACCTTGCAGTTGAAGATCTCCAGACTGAACCACATCGAGGGCTTTTGAAAAAAGCTGAAGGGTCTGTGGGTTGCCGCCAGCCACATCAACATCCCGTCCGTTAAAAATACTTTCAATGTTTGATGCATGGCTTAAAGAGGCCACAAGTGCGGTCTTTCCTACCTTTGAGGGCCCGAGAATCATGGATTTGAACATAAATGGTCCTATTTAAAAACTTGAATATTGCTGGCTTACCGACCGAGATCTTTGGCTTTTTTTATGACAAACTGATTTTGGATATTTTGACCAGTGAGTAAGAAAAGGAAGGGTTCAACAGCATTGAACGGCTTCCAGAGATTGACATCAATCGATGGTTCAGAACGTCTGTCTCTTCTTTTGGCCTGTTCCCCAAATGTGGGATTGGGCGCACCATCTAAAAATCCATAGACAGAAGACATGCAAAAGGCAATGTCTGCATCAGCCTTAAATCGGCTCTTCAAGGTTTGAAGAAAGATGGGGCCAAGAAGTTCTTTCGTTAGATCATAGGCATTTGCAGTTCTCACAACACTTTCAGCGTCTAAGGTGTGACCATTCTGAGCAGCCCAAAGGTCTGATTTGGTTAGAACCACACACACTCGTTTGAGATCCAACTTCATTTTTTTACTTCCAAAGAGGCACTCATTGAGTAAGTTTGGTATCCATCGGGCAAACTCGAGAGCTGCACGGTAACGGTTGTTCTTGTCGGAGCGACCATTGATCATGCTGATATCAACACAAATGATCAGTCCGTCACATTCTTTGATCAGTTCAATTAGCCTTTTGCGATACTGCTTCATTAAGACATGGTCAACCTCTTCGTCGTCGCCCTCGAAAAGAGCCCCTCCAGGTGCATCCGGAAATTCAATTTCAGCTTCGATGGTGTTGTTTATTTTGAAGAGCGAATGAATGATTTCCACAAGTCCACTGACAGGCTGTGTGGCCGAAATCTTGAAACCGTAGTCAATGACGGAGGCGGTTCCAGCAAATGGAAGAAAACCATCTACAATTAGTCTAAGGGCGGAGGAAAAGAGCTGATTGGTCACTTCGTTTGAGGCTGCCACATTGATCTCGAGTTCATCAAGTTCGGCTATCGACCTCGTGCTGACCGCTTGCTGTAGTGATGAGACAATGGCTGTCTTTCCGACTTTCGACGGACCGATGATGACTATTTTTTTCACTGTGAGAGTTCCTTAATGTGATTGGCCAAGGCCTTGGCGGGTTGCTGAAGCAAGAGTTGAATGAGAATATTTGGGAGCTCATACAGGGTTGTCAAACCCAGCTCTAAATCGATTCCTTTGTTCGTGAGAATGGGAACCTGATTTGATGTGACGGGAAAACGATTTGCGAAAGCTTCCCAAACTTCAGAGGACACCCCTTTGGGGTTTGGAATGGGCGACGATTGTATCCAATCAGATGAT
>JAYYJC010000028.1:0-5823 GCA_036146655.1 Myxococcota bacterium
CGCCATGGTTGAACAAACTTCTCGTGAAGACCACTGTACTTACATTTACACTTCTCTATCTGGTTGTGATGCCACTCGCCTCATATTTGATGGCTCGTTGTTTATCGCAAATGATGGACATATTGTTCAAGAGGGCCGTCGATTTTTGTTTAAAGAAGATTTCGAGGTGGTTGATCAAGTTATCGACATTGGTGCGCTTGAGCGTGCAAGAGTGGAGGAGGGGTCTTGGCGCCAACAATCCGAGCAACTGCTGAATGAAGCATATGGACCTGTTCCACCTGTTATCCAAGTCGAGGGCAATTTTGAAACCGACAGACCGCCGCCTGCACCGATACCATATTGGGAAAGTCATCATGGTGAATCAGTGGATCCTTCACTTGAATGGTTGGTTTCAAATGGACACATCCCTCCATTTGGTCGTTCTGATTTAAGTCATCTTGAACTTGAGCTTGCTTTGGCCATGGGTCTGCGCGAATACACAGCAAAATGTGGAATAAATACGATTGCACTTGCGCTTTCTGGCGGCCGTGACTCAGCCATGTGTGCCCTTCTTGTGGCACGAATGGTGGCCTATGACAATCCAAACCTGACACCTGAAGCGCTACGAGACTTGATGCGTTCGCGTTTTGTGACGGCGTATATGGGTACAGACAATTCCTCTTCTGAAACCCGCAATGCAGCACGAGCCTTGGCAGAGGAAATCGGAGCACACCACTACGATGGGGCCATACAAGATGCAGTGAATACCCATCTTGACATATTTGAGCAGATGTCTGGCGTTCGCTTAAGTTGGAATGAAGCAAAGCACGATATTCCCCTTCAAAATGTACAAGCCCGTCTAAGAGGTTCATTGATTTGGATGGTTGCAAACATCCACAATGCGCTTCTCATATCGACATCCAATAAATCAGAAGCGGCAGTAGGGTACGCCACGATGGATGGAGATACATCCGGCGGATTGTCTCCGATTGCGGATGTTCCCAAATCCTTGATAGGTGTGTGGCTGACATGGGCGTGCCGATTTCACGGATTTAAATCTGTGGACTCTGTCATCGCTACCCCTGCAACGGCTGAACTCCGGCCCAAAGAATACATGCAGACAGATGAAGACGATCTCATGCCGTTCTTTATTTTGGATCAGCTCATGGATCAGTTTGTTCAATATGGTCATGAACCGTTGACGATTTTCAAGATACTGTGGCCAAGTCTAAAGGCTCACTACAACAATGACCATTGGGCTTTTCGAAACCACATTGTCAAGTTTGTGAAGAAGTTGTGTTTTGCTCAATGGAAAAGAGAACGGTTCGCCATTGCTTTTCGAGTGACGGCTTTTGATTTGGATCCCAAAACAGGCTATCGTTTCCCGCCAGTCCAATCTCCAGTCAGAGAAGAGATCGCAGCTTTGGACAGTTATATAGAGTCCCACTTGGGCGTCCAATAAATGGGGTAGAAGATGAGATTTACCCTTCAAGAAATTCTCTGGGATTCTGAGTTTGGGGTCAATTATTTGGCGCTGGAAAAAGGCCAAGAGTCAAGTGTGGTTGTCAGAAAGCTAAGCACTGAATTGGATCACCGTCAACAAGAACGGTGGAAACGAGAGTGGCAAATCCTTCAAAAGATGCGCCACAGAGGTATTCCTCAAATGATCGAGATGACCACCTATGAGTTTGAAGGCCGCCGTTATCCCATTTTAATCCATGAATATGCGAAAGGTGAGCAACTGAGAAGGCGACACGACAATCGACCATTGTCACAGACCCAATCCATGTTGATTTGTGGAGATTTATTGAAAATTGTATCTCATCTTCAGACTGTTAATCCGGCGGTTATCCACCGAAATATCTCCCCAGACAGCATTTACTTGTTGCAGGATACGGACAGGGTTCAACTTTGGGACTTTGGCGCAGCCATGTTTTTTTCTGAGCATCTAGATACAGTGACACAGAATATTGGTGAGTTGGTTTTTGCAGCTCCAGAGCAACTCTTGGGAACACCAGATCTGTCTTCGGATGTATACAGCATTGCCATGACATTAATTTGGTGCTTGTCAACACCAGAACAGCGTCAAAAAATCGACTGGGGTTCTATCGCCTTACGCATTCCCAGCCTACCTGTTTCCGACCTGCTTCGGACTTGGTTGAAGAAGGCGACCGCTCCTGCGGAACACCGTTTTGCGACCGCCAACGAAGCTTATGAGGCATTTAAAGGTTTTCTACCAGATGAACCCACACTCGAGAATCTGGTCAACCTCAAAGATGCTTTTGATTTTACCAGTGCCATTCAGGATGCTGCTGCAGGAAACCTTATTTTATTAGAGCAGTGGTATGAACGAGTCCGGTCGACGCAAATGGGGGATCCCAAGGTTAGCATGGCCGCTGTGGCATTAAGGAAAGTTGTTCTTTCTCCGGCCACACAAAATGAAATCATCAACTGGATATTGGGACTTGACGGCATCAAGCGCTACTGGCTAAAGCTTCAAAGTCATCGGCTGCAGTCTCTTAGAATGGCCGCCGAAATTAAAAGTTTGGGTGGAACGGAGAACGCATTACCCATTTGGGCTCGTTTAATAGGTGTTAAACAACGGCAAATCCAAAGTCAACGGGACTCTACGGTTGCACAAAAAGAGGCGATTGAGATCAAGTGTGTGGAACTTGAAAACCTTTTGTACCTTCGAATTTTACCCTATGCAAAATGCTTTGGCATACCCGTTCATGAGGTCATCAAGGGGGTTTAGATTGCCGGCAATAAGTTCAGTTTTCTTCTTGATTTTGATGCTTCTAGAATGGCCTTTGCCGCTATCATGCGTGAGATGTCTGTTCGTTTGGTGCCGGTGATGTCAAACATGAAGATTCCTGATGAAGCTATTCCGGACCAACATTAACTGAAGATGTAGCCGCTCGAATGGAAAAGATTTTACGAGGTGTCATTGCTGAGTTTGTTCCAGACGGACAGGTCATAGATTGTCATATCACTGTCACCAGCGAAGACTCTCATTTGTCTCACGATATTACCACCACCATTGCCACAACGCATGTGCTGGGCCGTGATACCTTGCCAAAATGGACAAACAAGTCACAGAAGCTTGCCGTGGTTGCTCACGGGTAGACTTCAAAATCAACAGTGTACCAACCACATGGGAACACATTGAACAAATGCCTGAGGCGGTTGCACTTGGGTCACATTGTTTTAAAATGTACTGCGAATACTGTTTTGAGCACGCTGAGAAGATGGGGATGCGAAATGAGGGCATACCACCAGACATTTTCTACATTGCAGCTGAACAAGTCAAAAAATGGGAGTCGGTCAAATCATGATTCATGCGGAAGAGCCGCATGTGCGACGGATGTTGGCGGAACGGTACAAAAAAGAAGGCAAAGAAGGTCGTGTTCGGGTCTATTTGTACGGTGTGATTGCTAAGGAGTTTGATATACTGATGTATATGGTACACACATCACGAGGCCATATTGTGGATTTAATCAAGCACCTGCATACCCAAGGCACCCCCATGATTTCCGAAACTTTGGTCTCCTATTTGGGTACAACAGCGCATGAACTTGAATCGCAAGGAATGCGTTTTCAGAGAAAAATCAAACTCCCAATACGGCACCAGACGGATCAAGAAAGACTTTGGAAAGGCATTCAAGAGGGGACTGATACATGCATGGGAACAGATGCCATTCCGCATACTTCTAAATACAAAGCTTCTCAGCCTTTAAGGGATGCGGGGCTGGGTTTAAATAGTCAATGGATTGACTCTTTGCCCATTCTTTATACCAATAGAATACATACGGGTCGGGTTGTTGATCCAAACAAAGAGATTGAGCTTGGTGTTGAACGAATGCGAGGCAACTCTAACTACTCCATATGGCAAGGTCGAACAGTCAAAGGCATTCCAATTCGAACCCATCTAAGGGGCCAACTAATTGCTCAAGAAGGGGAGGTGGTACAGGAAAAACCAATAGAGGTGTATTGGAAGGAACAGAGGGTTCAAGGGTAGTGCTGGCCATTTGGATTGTTTCTTTGGCCTGTATGCCCCTTCACTTTGAGGTGAATGGAAATACTGCAATTATGACAGGCGATCTTCGAAGAAATGCACCACAAAAGGTAGCGCGTTTGATTGAAAATTACCCAGAACTAGAGTGGATTGAGTTGCTAGATTGTCCGGGATCACTGGATGATCAAGCCGCTTTGAAAGCCAGTAGATTGGTTCGCCGTGCGGGTTTAAACACAAGGGTCCCAGCAAATGGCGTAATTGCCTCAGGTGCCGTTGATTTTTTCATTGCTGGGACAAAGAGAGAGGTCATTGAAGGCGGTAAAGTTGGTGTTCATGCATGGAGTGACGGTCGGAAAGAAGGCAGTGATTACCCAAAAACACATTCAGCTCACCAGTTGTATCTGACATATTACAAAGACATGGGCATTGGGTCCGATTTTTATTGGTTTACGCTAAACTCTGCAGACTCAAATAATTTGCATTGGATGAGTCGAGAAGAACTTCTTGAATATGCGCTCTTGACAACAAACGAGAGTAAATAGTTCATACTTGTTGTGGCAAGTAAACAAACATCAGTTCGAAGTTTTATGGCTTTAGATCTTATTTGAATAGGTTTTGAGTTTGTATTGAGTAAGTAAAATCCGGCATAATTTTATTTGGAGGTTTTTATTTTTCTGATATGAGTAGGTTCTGAACAGATTTGTTCAGTTATTTTTTGGAGTAAATTATGAAACAAAATATCCTATTTATGATTGTCATTGGATTACCTCTCGCTTTGAATCTCGCCTGTGGCGGAAAATCAGACGACAGCGCAACGGACGATGCCACAGAAGACACCACTGATACCGTGGACACAACAGATACTGATGATGACACTGCAGTTGAAGACACAGATGTCGAAGTAGTTGGAGATGCAAAAGTACGAGTAGTTCACTTGTCTCCAGATGCACCAGGCGTTGATTTGTATGTGAATGGAGAAACTGCTGGCGTGGATGGAGTAACTTTCCCAGCTGGCTCTGGTTATCTCGTTGTGCCCGCTGCTGAATACACCTTTGAGGTTGCCCCTGCAGGAACGTCTCATGACGATGTTGTACCTGTTGGTTTAACGGCAACGCTTGAAACGGACAAAAGCTATACAGCAATTGCTCATGGTTATTTAGACTCTGCAAATGGCTCCAATGGTTTTGCCATCACACCATTTGTCGACAATACTGAGTCGATTACAGATGGTAATTTTAGAGTCCATGTCATTCATGCTGCAGCAGCAGATGCATTTGCACAAGTGGATATTTGGAACCTGACTGACCCAAACAATCCATCTCCTCTTATCGAAAACTTTGACTATGGTGCGGATGTCGAAACCGAACTTCCCACTGGTGTGGCTTTCGTACTTGGTGTGGATGTCAATGATGACCAAGTTGCTGATGCTGAATTCAACATTCCAGACAGTTTGACTGGATATGTGGGACTTTATGCTGTTAACGACACTGCTGGAACCCCATTCTTATTTGCACACTTAGAAGACGGCGCCACAGTTCAAATCAATGCAAACTAATTCCTGACCCAATCAGGTTGCGACAGCAGTGTATCCATCCCGCTGCTGTCGCTTTTTTTTTTCGACAATTACTGGGTTTACTCCTTCTGTATTTGAGATAATAAATCTTTTGTCGAGATGTTTTAATTTTCAAATACCTATTTTTAATCTTTTGTATTATGAATTGTCTCACACCCAATAATCTTATAAAGAGGTAAACTATGTCCCGTTTTATATTCATACTTCTCCCATTCGCTCTAACTGCTTGCTATAACGATATTTGGCCTAAATCAGA
>JAYYJC010000029.1:0-8237 GCA_036146655.1 Myxococcota bacterium
CCATCCTCAGTTGGTCATTGAGCTTCCTCACGGGGCGACCGAGCACGCACACTATCTCCACTACGCCGAACAACTCAAGGGCACTGTTCCTGAACAACTCGATGATTTCTTTTTTGTGAACACGGACATTGCGTCTCCAGAATTGGCACTGTCATTGGCAGAGAACTTGGTTGAACACAAGCCCGAGTGGACAGTCTTGATACTGCGTTCGCTCATCCCACGGACTTTGATAGATTGCAACCGTGTTCTGAATGCCGATGACGCCATGACACAAGCAGGCAAGGTGACTCCCGGTATTCCACCCTACATTCGAGAACCGGACGACATTAGACGGTTGGTGGCTGCCCACCAGGCCTATCAAACAGCCGTGACCGAGGCGATTGATGCGGTGTGTGACTCAGGAGGACGACTGATGTTTGTGCACACCTATGCGCCACGAACAGTCGGAATTGGGCGCATCGATGACGAGATTGTGTCTCAGCTGCACTGGGCCTATCAGCCTGAGCAAATGGTGCGTTGGCCCATTCGACCGCAGGTGGACTTTATCACTCAAACACCGGATGGAAAAACAACTGCAGACACCGCATGGTTGGCACATGCCCGCACGCACCTCGAAGCCGTTGGTCTTCAGGTGGGGGGAGGTGACTCCTATCCACTTCACCCCGTGACCACTGCGTACCACCACGCCAAGCGACACCCGGGACAGAGTGTGTGCATTGAGGTGCGTCGAGATTTGCTTGTCTCTGCATTTACGCCTTTTGAACAGATGCATGCCCACCCATCAAAGATCCGGCATGTGACTCAACCACTGGCGAAGGCCTTTGTGGCCACCATGTCTGCCTAGCTCAGTTTGGCCCGCTTTTCGTCGTCGGTGCCTCTAAATCCAGCTTGAACCGCATGGCCATCTTTGACAAAAAGCGGCCGTTTAAGCAACATGGCGTCTTTGGCGAATGCGGCAATCCACTCCGCATCTCCCCAAGTCTTCTTTTCGTCGCCAATGGCGCGATAGCTTTTACCCGAGGTGTTTCGAAGGGGAGCGAAACCAAGGTCTTGCACCCATCCTGTGATTTGAGCCGTGCTAGGGGCTGTATTGCGAGTGCTGTGCCAGGTGTAAGAGATGTTTTCGGCTTCAAGCCACTTAAGGGCTTTGGTGCAGGTACTGCAGGTTTTGATTCCGTATACTTCTAGGGCCATTGAATGTGCCTCCGATTTCGATTGGATTAAAACATCTTTCTAACCGAATGGAATGTATTTGACACTTGCATCCGTTGATCAGTCAATCCCGATAGAATAAGGCATCACTAAACATTTATGTACTGTGAGCCAGTTATGGACATTAGCCAAATCAAATCGTCCCTCAAAGCCATTTTGCCCGAAGAGTACAGCAATGCTGTTTTTGCATGGCTTGAAGCCCTCCAAGAATGGTCAGACGATGATTTGAACACCATGGCTGGACATCCAGTTCAGCTTGACGAACCCGAGAACGCCCTCAAGGGCAACACCGTAGCATTAGACCTTGATGGCACCCATTCAGGGTTCCCAAAAGAAACAGGACAGCCCATTCCAAAGATCGGCTCGTATGAGGATTTGGGTTTTTTGGGGAAAGGTGGAATGGGAGAGGTTCGGTTGGTACGAGATCGAAAACTCAACCGTCAACTTGCAATGAAAATTCTGCACCCAAAGCTTCTGTCGCGCCGCATCAGCACTTCTCGATTTATTGAAGAGGCACAAGTTTGTGCACAGCTTGAACACCCCAACATTGTACCGATTCACGATTTTGGAACCCTGCCGGATGGGCGTTTGTATTTCACCATGAAAGAAATCAAAGGGCGTTCGTTGGACACCATCATTTGGTCTGTCCACAATGCAGTGACGGAAGGCCGGTTTCACACAACCGCTGACGGATGGTCATTTCGACGGTTGATCGATGTGTTCCATCAGGTATGTCAGGCGGTGGGGTATGCCCACTCGAAGGGGGTGCTCCACCGAGATTTGAAACCATCAAACATCATGGTGGGGGAGTTTGGTGAGGTTTTGGTGGTGGATTGGGGGATCGCAAAGGTCTTGGGGCGTCACGATCTCCTTGTTGAAGCTGGAAAGAAGAATGTCATTCAAAGTTCTTTGGAAAACACTGAAATGACTCAGATTGGGCAAGTCATCGGAACACCTGCCTACATGGCGCCCGAGCAGGCAAGAGGTGAAAATGACAAGCTCGGTCCCGCAACCGATGTGTATGCGCTTGGGGCGATGCTTTATAAAATCTTATCTGGACATCTGGCCTACCCTGGAACGGTGCTTTTAGATGTCCTTGAGCGGGTGAGAAATGAGTCACCCAAGCCCATTTCAACGGTATTGGAGTCAGGACGGTCGAAGTCTGTGTCTCACCTGCAACTGCCGCCCGAGTTAATACAGGCATGCCAAAAGGCCATGTCTCGCAAGCAAGAAGATCGCTTTTCGACTGCCAAAGAATTTGGAGAAGTCATTTTGGCATGGCTGGAAGGCGCCAAGAAAAAAGAACAAGCCATGGCCATTGTGAAACAAACACAGCCCATTGAGGCACAGATTAAAGTGCTGAATTCGGAAACCCGTCTGTTGTACGACATCGCCAAAGAAGGACTCAGTGGCATTTCTTCATGGGAAAGTGAGACAGTCAAGAGCCAATATTGGCAAAAGGAAGCCAAAGCCAAAGCCAACAGAGAAGAGGCCGAACGGCTTGACATGAAGGTTGAACAGCTGCTTCAAGCGGCGTTGACACACAAGTCAGACCTAGAAGAAGCCCACGAAACCCTAGTGAGACGGTACATGCAAACCCATCAGCTTGCCGAACGAGATTTGAATGTAAAAGAGACAGCCTATGCCGAAATTCACCTTCAGTACCATGCAAATGAATTGCCTGAACACAATGAGACGCGCCACCGTGCGCTGCATTATCTCAAGGGCAGTGGCGCAGTCAGTCTGAAAACCGATGTGAGCGGCGTGAATATTTTTTTGGAACAGTATGTGACCCATCATCGCCGTTTGGTGCCAAAAAGAATCGCAGACTTGGGACGCAAACCACTGGTTGAATATCCACTTGAAATGGGGTCGTACCGATTGGTCTTAGAAAAAGAAGGCCATCACAGTGTCAATTACCCGGTCCATATCGGTCGAGGGGAACACTGGGATGGCTGTGATTTACATGGTTTTCAAAGGCCGGTGCATCTCCCCAAACTGGGTGACTTGCAGGCGGGTGAATGTTTTGTTCCGGGCGGATGGTTTTTGTGCGGTGGTGATCACAATGCCTTTCGAAGTTACTCCCGTCGACGGGTTTGGCTAAACGATGTGGTGATGTCTCGTTTTCAGGTTACCAACCGTGAATATTTGCAGTTTCTCAATGCACTTGTGGCGGATGGTCGAGAAGCGGAAGCACTAAAGTGGGCTCCAAGGGAAATGGCCGGAACGGTTCAGGCAGATGGAGCCATGCTATACCACCGAGACTCGAGTGGTCAATTTGAGTTGATGAAAGGGACAGACGGCACCCTGTGGGATTTGGATTGGCCTGTGATGCGCATCAGCTGGCACAGTGCAATGGCATAGGCCCGCGGGTGGTCTTAACAGAATGGATGGAGACACCGATTGCCCAATGAACTGGAGTGGGAAAAATCGGCTCGGGGCGTGGATGGTCGTTGGTTTGTTTGGGGAAATGAGTTTGACCCAAGTTACTGTTGCATGTCTGGGTCTCTCGAAGGTGACATGTTGCCAACGGAAATCCACCGTTTTCCGATCGATGAGTCAGTCTATGGTGTCCGTGGAATGGCCGGAAACATGTGTGACTGGATGTTGGATCAATATCGCCTCAACTGGGATACAGACTCGGATGAAAATCTCAAGGCTTACCGTGGCGGCAGTTGGCGAAACGACGCCAGAAGCTGCAGAATTGCCTATCGGTACAGCAATTACCCACAAAATCGCAGCACGCGCATTGGCATACGGCTGTGTCGATCACTGGATGTAAACACGCCACCTGACTATGATTTTGATGAAACCGAAGGCGCACAAACCTACCGTGTGGCGTGGTAACCGAGATGAATTCTGACCAGCCGACAAAGAAGTGGGGCTGAATTACATCAGTGCCCTAACGGGGATCGGGAAACGCTTGGAGCAACAAAGAGAGATCCGAGCCAAGTTGGTTTTGGTTGTCTTCGGACAGGGCGGTGCTTGCAAGCTGAAGCACCTCAGACACCTGTGGCATTAAGCGATGGTACAGGGCATCGCCGCTTTGTGTGAGGTGGAGATGACTGATGCGTCCATCCAGTTGTGAGGCCACTCTGCGCACCAACCCCATTTCCAGCAGGGCTTTGGTGGCTCGGCTCACAATGCCTTTGTCCATTGGGGTGACCGTGACGACCTCCACCGAGGTGCGTCCGGGAACCTCTGCAATGGCAGCCAAAACACGCCACTGCGACAGATTGAGGCCTTCGGTTTTGACCAATGCACTGGTGCGCCGCGCAATGCGATCAGCCAATACAGTGACCAGGTAAGGCCAGTACTGATCCAATTTGAGCACCGCTGAATATTTTTCTTTTTGACTTGTCATTGTATATAGTTGTAATTACAACTATATCTGAACGCAACTATTATTTCGTGCAAGGAGCATTGCGATGGCAGATTTGTTTGAGAACCCAATGGGACTGTGTGGTTTTGAGTTTGTAGAATTTACGGCTCCTGAAAAAGGGATTTTGGAACCCATATTCAAAAGCTTGGGTTTCACCATGGTGGCCCGTCACCGTTCCAAAGACGTTGAGTTGTGGCGCCAAGGCGGAATCAACCTCATTGCCAATTACGAGCCCAAATCTCCAGCCGCATACTATGCAATTGAGCATGGCCCTTCAGCCTGCGCCATGGGTTTTCGGGTCAAAGATGCCCAAGCCGCCTATGAGCTTGCGCTCCAAAAAGGGGCACAGCCAGTCTTGGTTGACTCTGGCTTTAGCGAATTGCGATTGCCCGCAATCAAGGCCATTGGTGGTGCGCTCATTTACTTGATTGATCGTTTTGAAGACGGCAACTCCATATACGACATTGATTTTCAATACATTGATGGAGTCGACAAATTTCCTGAGGGGTGTGGCTTTAATGTCATTGATCATCTGACCCACAATGTGTACAAAGGGCGAATGGACCACTGGGCAAAGTACTACGAGGATCTTTTTAATTTCCGTGAAATTCGCTTCTTTGACATTCAAGGTGATTACACCAGCCTCATTTCACGGGCATTGACCGCACCAGATGGTCTCATTCGAATCCCGCTCAACGAAGAGAAATCCGAAAAGGTGGGTCAAATCGAAGAATATCTTCGCGAATACAAAGGTGAGGGCATCCAGCACATTGCCTTCTCTTGTGACGATCTGATTGCCTGCTGGGATCGCTTGAAGCAAGCGGGGGTTTCCTTTATGTCTCCGCCACCTGAAACCTATTACGACATGCTCGAAGAGCGCTTGCCCGGTCATGGCGAACCGACAGATGAGCTCAAAGCACGAGGCATCTTGCTTGATGGGAGTACGGAAGACGGTGATCCCCGACTTCTATTGCAGATTTTCTCTGAAAAGGCCATTGGCCCTATCTTTTTTGAGTTCATTCAACGCAAAAAAGACGAGGGTTTCGGTGAGGGGAACTTCAAAGCCCTCTTCAAATCCATCGAGCGCGACCAGATTCGTCGGGGTCTCATTTCTGAAGACGCCAAATAGGAGCATTGCATGTCTGTTGATTTGAAGCGCATTCACCATGTGGCCTACCGATGCAAAGACGCCAAAGAAACCGTCGACTTCTATCAGCGGGTTCTCAACATGGGATTTGTTTTGGCCATTGCCGAAAATGAAGTCCCTTCCACCAAAGAACCTGACCCGTACATGCATGTTTTTTTAGATGCCGGAATGGGCAATGTTTTGGCTTTTTTTGAACTGCCCAACTCGCCTGACATGGGACGGGACGAACAAACGCCCATTTGGGTGCAGCACATCGCTTTTGAAGTCGAAGACATGGCTGCCCTTGAGTCTGCAAAAGCCCACATTGAGTCAGAAGGTCTTGATGTGCTTGGTCCCGTCAATCACGGGATTTTCAAGTCCATTTATTTTTTTGACCCCAACGGTCATCGCATTGAATTGGCGGCCAACATTGGCACGCCCGAACAAATGAAAATGCTCAATGATGTGGCCCCAGCGATGCTTCAAGAGTGGAGTGTGACCAAACGGGCACCCAATCATGCGGCCTGGCTCCATCAGTAAACCCCTACCCATGAGGTGATCAATGTTATTGTTTATGACCGGTTTGGCCTTGGCTGCCGAACCCAATGTTCAGACAGGGTCTTTTGGGTTGTCCTACAGCCTTGGCCAGTTGAGTATGTCGAGCGCCAATACCGATGTGTTGATGGGTGGCCACTATTTTTTGGCGCCCAAAAAAGCCATTCGTGCTTCGGTGGGTTTAAACACCACGACAGATGACCTTGCCTTAATTGGAAGCTATCGAAGTTATTTTCGAGGGGGCGCTGCCCGTCCGTTTGTGGAGTTGGGGGGTGGTTTGGCCATGGACTTTGGCATCGGCCTCTTGGCTTCAGGTCAGTTTGGCGGAGAGGTGTGGGTTTTGCCCCAGCTCTCGCTTTGGGGCTCAACAGGTTTGCTGGTGACCATTGATGATGGTGTGAGCGTGGCCACTGCGAGTTCAACATTAAACTTGGCTTTGTATTTCTAGTTGAGACACACGCCGGCCTTTTGTCAATGGCTTTTCGATTTGATTCAAGCCACTTTGCCGTGAACGGAATAGATTGAACGCATGTGGCCTTTTGACAATAGGATACCGTGATGAGTTTCTCTCTATTTGGATGCATTGGATTAATTGCTTGCGCACTTGCAGAAGAACCTGTGGAAGCAGATGTCCCTTTGACACCGCTTGAACAGGGGCGTCAATATTTGGCAGAAAAAAATCTCCCCTTGGCCAAAGCGGCCTTTGAAGACTGCCTTTCAAGTGCCAATCCGAAGTCGCTGACTTACTCGGATTGTCAGTGGGAAATGGGCTGGGCACTTTGGTTAGAAGAAGACTGGCGGGGAGTCATTGACTCATGGGAAGCCTCCGCTGAAATCCACCCCACCCGTGAAAATCTTGACCGTTATCTTCAGCAAGCTCGAGACAACATTGGCATTGAAGAGCTGCTTGCCATTGGTCGAGACAGCGCAGCCACGAGCTACAAAAGCACTGTGCCAGCCGGAACCACTGTCCGTCTAAGAGCGGTCGGTGACATGATGATTGGTTCTGATTTTCCTTCTGGCTACCTCAATCCGGATGTCGACAATACTTTTTCAGCGGTCAAGGAATGGCTCACAGACGCAGACATTACTTTTGGCAATCTCGAAGGTCCACTGTGTGACACCGGAAAGACCACCAAATGCAAGCCGGATGCTCCTGCGGGGTCGTGCTACGCTTTCCGGTCTCCATCTCGGTACATTGATATTTTTAAAGGGGCTGGTTTTGATGTGATGAGCACCGCCAACAACCATGCCGGGGATTTTGGTGAGGTTTGCCGTAAGCAAACTGAGCAGACATTGGACAAGGCGGCCATTGCTCACACAGGGCGCCCAGGAGACATTGCCTCACTTGAGCAAAATGGGCTAAAAATTGCTGTCATTGCCTTTTATACTGGCCGCAGCGGGCACTACTTAAACGATCACGAGTCTGCTGCCCAGTTGGTTCGGGCATTGGATACCACGCATGACATTGTCATTGTGAGTTTTCATGGTGGGGCAGAGGGTTCAAAAGCCCTGCATGTGCCTTACGGCAAAGAGACTTTTTACGGCGAAAACCGAGGCCATCTTCGTGAGTTTACGCACACGGTCATTGATGCCGGAGCCGATTTGGTTTGGGGTCACGGACCGCATGTCCTTCGGGGAATGGAAATTTACAAAAACCGACTCATTGCATATTCGCTGGGCAATTTTGCGACCTATGGTCGGTTTAATACCCGTGGTCAGCAAGGGCTTGGGGTGGTACTTGAAACCGTGATTAATGCAGAAGGGGCCTTTGTGTCAGGACAAATCTTTCCGACCAAACAAATCGCCCGAGGGGTTCCCAGCCAAGACGCAGAGAAGAAAGCAATCGATGTGGTCCGCATGTTGAGTGCCGAAGATTTTCCTGAAACGGGTGTGCTTGTGGCACAAGACGGGACGCTCAGTCAGTCGAAATAGGCCTTTGTCCAAGCAGCAGTGGGGAAT
>JAYYJC010000030.1:0-12752 GCA_036146655.1 Myxococcota bacterium
AGCAATACCCCAAAGGGCTCGGTCGAACGCTACAGGCATTTGATTCGCAGGCTGCCTTCGAAAAAACATCTTTCTCTGCGATGCAGGACCCCAAATTTGCCAATGCTGTGAGCCAGATGGAACGGAAAACACTCATTTTGAGTGGAATGGAAACACACATTTGTGTGTCTCAAACGGCTCGAGACCTGCGTGCGGCAGGATACACGGTGGTCATACCAGCGGATGCGGTACTGTCAAGACGAAAATTAGACTGGAAGATGGGCCTTCAGCGGATGGTTTCTGTCGGTTGCAGACTAGATTCGGCTGAGGGAATACTCTTTGAGTGGGTGGGGCAATCTGGAACCCCACTTTTTAAAGAATTATCAAAGCGCATACGCTAAGCAATGTGCTTATTCTCCGAGAGACACACCTGCACAAAACTCTTCGCCTTGCTCTTCTGCACGCTTGACATCTTCAAAGAATGGATAGGAGTATTGGTCATACTTGAGCTCGTTTATTTTGAACTCACCGCTTACAAGCACTCGAGAGTTTGACTCTGTACCGATGTAATAGATTTGGAAGTCTCCCTCTACTTTGCCACCTTCTTTAATTTGGCTTGGATCTTTGATTCGTACCCAGCTGGTGTGAAGTTCGGCCCAACCATCTAATCCAGCGTTTGATGAATCAAATGGTCTCCAACTGTTGTCTTCTATCTTGTGGTAAAACGCTGGGGTCTCATCAATAGATGCGCCATTTGCAACGGTCATTTCAGGTTCCCAAGTATTCAAAGACAAATCAGCGAGTGCAGTGGTCTGTTCGAGGTAAAGATCATAGTCAGGGGCATTTCGATCGTCGATGAACATAAAGTCGTCGTTGCCATTGTCGTAGTTTCCGTATGCTGCGGGTGCAGATGCAAATTCTTCGTTTGAGAACTTGGCGTGTCCAAAACCAGCTGCCCAATCGGTTGTAAGGAACCAGAAATCATCTTGGTCACTTGGATTGAGTTGATAGGCGCCTGCGTTGAGGTAATAAATGGTGTAACCATCTTCTTCATTGACAGACCATTGATTGACCCAATCCGCACCATCTACATATTGAATGGCAGGTTCGCCCTCTACAGTAGATGTACATATGGTTGGCATGAAATCGGGATCGATAACAAATGAAAATCGGAAATCTTCCTCACCGGGTAGGTCGTGATGAACGGTGAGCTGCATGTGCCCTTCACCATTGATGAATGCCTCTGAGCGCCAAGCACTCACTTCTTGATTGAGCAAGTAGAAGCCATCGGTTTGCATGAAGGTGTGGTAGGTGGCATTGTTGATGCCTTCGCACTGAGCTTGAAGTGCGGCTTCGTCACAGGCTGTGTCTTCGGGGCTGCAAGCGCCTCCGATATATTGGTCTCCGCTTTCACCTTCTCTTGGACCGATGTAGCCGTCTTCCCAATCGTTGAGTTCTACATCCCAGCCACGGCCAGAACATTCGTAAATCTTTACATCAGGTGCACCTTTGGGTTGATCTTCGCTGCCATCGACATAGGGCATGGTGTCATCGATGAAGACCTTCGATGAATTCGCAGCCAACCAAGAGAACCAGTGGGCGTTCTTGATGGTGGCGTCTTCTGGATTACAAGCACTGAATAGCAAAAATGCGATCATAACAGACCTCGTTGGGTAAATAAATCAATATGTCCATATAGGCTGTTTTAGTCCATTGGTCAAGTAGGAATTGACGCTTCGATACCCTCTTTTGAAGATGGGTATTTGTGACTAAAGCACAATGTATTTGTGAGTTTTGTGGTTTGCACACGAACAGAAGAAGTGTAGAGTTTTAGCAAGTCCGGTGTCCACCGCGGTCTGCGGTTTAATTTGGACTGAAGACGCTCGCTGTTGCGTGCAAGGTGATGTTGTATGTAACTGGGGACCCAAGTGGACCAAAACCGAGCACGGAAGGATGTCCCAATTCGACTGCATACCAATGCGTAAAATTCGGAAAGCATCATTGGAACCGTATCTGCCAAATGGACAATTTCACCAGCGTCGAGTGTTTTGGCGATGTGGATTATCCCGTTGGCTGCATCATCAATGTGAATGGTTGGAATGTAACAACGGCCCTCGCCAGGGAGCCATAAATCCTTAGATTGTAGGTGTTCGGCAGCCATGAATGGCACTTTTGAACCATAGATGGTTCCCATCCGAACAATTTGGACTTCCATGCCAGAAGTCTGAAAGACATGCTCGGAGTCGAGCTTGGATTGACCGTAACGGGTATTTGGATTTGGGGGCATGTTTTCGTCTACCCAAAGATTCGAGCGATCTCCATAAACAGCTGTACTGCTGACCATGAGCAATTTGGATTTCGGGGCGGCCTTTTGAGCTGCTTCAACAATCACTTTGCTTAATTGGTGATTGATGACATCCGGTGTATCTGTTCCTGCCCCTCGAACGCCACCTGCCAAATGCCAGATTTCGGATGCACCCTGCAGTGCCGCCTCGAGGCTTTCTGGATTTGAATAATCCACTTGGACAATTCCGGTTGACCCACGGCGGCCCAAACCTTTATGTGGGACTCCCTGCTGTTTCAGCATTGAACGGACGGCCATACCCAAACGGCCTGATGCGCCAGTGATGACGATCATACTCGGTTATTCAAGTGTGGTACTGAGGGGCATAGAAGCGAAACGACCTTCACTGTCGTCGGTAAAGCCTTCTGGGATTCCATCCCCATCAATGTCCGCAAAGTAGGGCATTAGCACGGACTCTGTAAAGAGCTGAATGCTGTAGGCTGGTGCCAGTCCACCGTCAACCCCTCGGTATACCCAAAACAGGCCGCTTGTTTCACCACGGATAAGAAGTTCTGGTTGTCCGTCAAGATCCAGATCCCTAGCAATGATGGTTGGCAGTATTGGGCCATCGTCCGTGAGGGTTTCGAGGGTTCGTGAGAAGGGAAGCAACAAACCGTTGTCGGTGCTGCTGTCGATGAGTACTTCAATGGGACTGTCCGGATTGGCACGGATGACTTCATCTATTCCATTGCCGTTGAGGTCAGCCGAAATGATCTCACAGTCTTCTGTGGTGCAACCCGTGATACTTTTGAAGTATATGGTTTCACATTCATCACTGTCTTCAATTATACAACCATTGTTTGCATTATCAAAGCAACCGCTACTACAGTCTTGTGCTGTGCATTCACATGTTCCTTCTACACCATAAACAGGTGGACCCACATAAAGCGTACTTGATACATTATTTCCAGCATTTGAAGTGCTGGACTGTAGCGCTTCATTATAGATGCTGAGGGTGTCGGTTCCACCATACACCAAAATATTCTGCTCACCACCTGTGGTATGGCAACTCAGACGGTTTCCATTGGTGGACACTGTATTGAGAAGTTCAAAACTCAAATCTGAAGTTTGTTCAACTGTGACCAGTCCAAGTTTTTGCAGCTGTGTTTCATTGCCATTATTGGTCAAAGCATAGACAAAATCCCCGCAGCCCACGAGGTCGAGTGGGGCACTATTCCCAAGAGCCACACTGCTATATGTGGTTGCATCAATGTCGAGAATATCATCGCTAGTATCATTGGGGGTGGCATTGTCAGACACCCCAAGCGGCATTGTTCGCAATCTGAGTGTGTCTGATTGATTGTCAGAACTGCCAGAGCTGACGAAACCGATCAGTTCATTTGTACCGTCTTGATCAAGGTCCCAAACCACATGTTTCCCAGAAAAGTTGGTTTCAGAACGGCGCCATGACGGTGTATACAGTGACCATGACACCGACAATGCGGCATTGCTCACGCCGAAGTGTTGCATTGGGTGCGGATTAAAGGTAGTGACCTCAGCCAGTCCATCACCCGTGCTGTCAGCTGCAGTGATGGGGCCAGCCACTCCGAGACCATCAATTGATTTGGCAGAATAGTTTCCTGTCTCGATATCGTAGCTCACCAGATTTAGGGTGTCTTCTTCCATTGCTAGGATGTCGACACTCGTATTGGAGTCCACATCATAGAAGTGCGGGTAAAATGCACCATAGGTTTGATCGTATTTGGTGACTGCTGAGCTGATGATGAAAAAAACAAGTGTTTGAGAGGATGCCCCTTGTCCACCCACAATCACCAGGTCTTTACGGCCATCTGCATCTATATCATAAAGTGGGGGTAAAATAGAACCTGGTAAAGCCGTAAAGGCCTCTGGTGCGATGACGGATGGTGAACCCCCTAGCCAGTTGTTTTCATTGAGAGAATGCCGACGAACAATGCCATCGAGGGCAGAGATGACATTGACCTCAAAGCGGCCGTCCCTAATTTCATCTGAAGCTGACATGGCATCGATGGGGTACACGAGCATTAGGGGTGTCTGCTCCTCAAAAGACCAAGACCCTGAGCCCATTAGCATGGTTACGACAGACTGGTCACTGGCTGAGCCTGCAATGACCACATCAGCGTGTCCGTCGAGATTGAGGTCTTCAGCCATGACACTGACGATGCCGTGATCAGGGATCCGATAGCCCCCCATAAAATGGAGCCCACCGCTCGGATGACCGCGCAGCAGATAGGCCTCAGAGTCTGACCAAGCCACCACGTCTAGGACTCCATCATCGTCAATGTGAGCTGACCATGCCCCCAAAATCAGAGTTGGAAACTCTGCAACAACAGTACCGGTTAAGCCTGCGCCATCTGGGTAATAATAGATGTTGGTAGTACTGACCAGATAGCTCCCTCCAGTAGCCTTTATGGCACGATCCGTTGAAGCCTCAGGGTCAACTGCGGCTGAGCCCATCGATGATGGAAACTGGGCAGGAAGTGACACATGTACAGCTTCTCCACTGCCACTCAAGCCATCTGCGCTTGCTTCGACAATGTAGTGTCCCTCAGGGAGTTCAAACTCGACTTCAGCAAAACCCATGGCATCCGATTGAACGGTTTCGAGACTGGTGCTGCCGTCCGGTGCTGTGATGGTAAAGGCAATGTCACCACCTTTGATGCCTGTGCCAATGGTTGTGACAAGTGCTGCTCGTGCAATAACTGAGTCTGTACTTGTGGTGCTGTAGACCCTTAGACTGGAAGTCGTAAAAGGCTCCACTTCTTCAAGTACTGGTTTGGCGACCGGTGGTACGGTATCACAAGAAAATAGTAACAGGGAGAGAATTGACATGGCTACTGGCTCACAAATCGTTGTTCTTTCTGCAGCCAGCTTATCATTTTTTGGACTGACTGCGAAACTTGAATTTTCGAAATGCCACAAGCCAAAACGGTAAAATGAGTGCAGCACCACCGCCACATCCCGATTTGCGTTGTCTTCTTGGCAGCCGTGCTCGACCTGCGCCAAAGCGATTGTCTTGATTGGGGTGGTCTTCCCAGATGGCGGCTTCGCTGAGACGGTCTGCCGCATCAGATGGACTTTGACTGAAGTCTTCGCTGAGCAATAGTGCCAAGGCTCCCGTCACCGCAGGTGTTGAAGCAGAGGTGCCATAAAAACCAATTGGTCCAAATGCATGTGTGGTTAATCCGTCCGGTCCTGAGATGTTTGGTTTTTGGAGCCCGTCTAAAGTAGGGCCTTGAGACGAAAAGGGCTCTGGATCATTAAAAACATATCGATCAGCCCTGACCGCACCAACTGTAAATACACTTGGATGATTTCCGGGATCCACAATTGATCCTTCAGGCATGGGGGTGTAAAATTCTCCATTACGGGCATATATGCGAAACCGTGTGTTTCCAGTTCCGCCTGCTCGGTGCACTTGCAAAAAGTACCAGTCACTTTCGGCAATGGCGCCTCGCAAACTCTCCGACGGATTGCAACCGTCCTCTTCACGGCTTTGAGTGCGCGTGGCCTTTCCAACCAGTTCTGCGTCTCTGCTCCACAAAAAGACATCAAAGTCGCTTCGGCCACAATTGTTGTATTCGTCCCAGTTCACACTTATTCGGGCACTGCCTTGATTGAAGTAGATCGGTATAAACTCTGACCCCCATTCAAACTCATGGAGCCCGTTTCCATTTTGGTCAGCGTAGGAGTCCATATAGTGTTGGTCTGCATAGTTGCCTGCACTGGTCACCATGAGAATATTGGCTGCGGCAAGTTTATCCATCAATCGATTGATGGGGCCTGTACCGTCGTAGAAGCTTTCACCAAAAAAGGAAAGCGACATGGAAATAAAATCAATGTCGTTGCGGATGGCCCAATCGACTGCATTTTCCAAAGTGGTTTGTCCATTGACTCTGACAACATGTATTTCGGCCTCTGGTGCGATGTCACGCACAATCTCTGCACAGGCTACACCGTGCGAGCCCCTTTCAAATGTATACCGAAGTTGAAGCGTATCAATGGGCAGTTCGCAGCTTTTACTGGCAAAACAATCATGACTGATGATGCCTTCAAGTTCTGGAGAAGGGGTGTCAATCCCATACCACTCTGCATCAAAAACAGCGATTTTGACACCCGCTCCAAGCACTCCATCTGCATGCCACTCCAAGACATTCAGTGCATCAAAAGTTTCTATTGGCTTTACATCACCAATGAATGCATCTGTTTGTGGAATGCTTTCATAACGCCAAGGCACATCTGTGGGAATGGCTTCAAGGGTGCTCCCATAATCACTGCTGACGATGGCCAGTGGATGATTGGGCACATCCACGCGAATTAAATCTGGGGGAACTGTGAAAGGTGGTGGAAACATGCTAGGTTAATAACCCTATATGAATGCATGCACATTGAGTTCCCCTAAATGAATCCTTTGCCTTGGAAGCTTCGCCTATACCATCACGGGTTTGCCCACATTTCACTGTCTTGGGAAGGGAGAGATATTCACTTTTGTCCCATTGAGCCAATCGAAGAAGATGCAGTGGCAGTGGTTCTTTGGTCTTGGCCTGAACACCTTCAAGGGTGTATTGATACTTTAAAGCAAGGACGGACACTCACCCTCGTAGCCCCACCTGAAATTATTGATTATTTGTCAACTTTTGGTCGAGTGATTGGTTCATCTCATTTTGAGGAAGCGGGTCTTGTCATTGATCTGCATCCCTATGAGCCCATCCCAGAGTGGAGCATTAGAGGTGGTGCTGAACGCATCAAGGCTGGCCTTCAGCGGCCATTCAGAACACTTAGAAGACTTCACAAAAAACGACAAATACCGCCTTGTGAACCACACATTGCAAATATTATATTTCCATCTGGTGCACGGCTGGTACACCTCAACACTGCACTTCACAATACCACAGTTCCCAGTCAGCTCACAGAATGGAGCCAACAATTTGGAGACCCAGACTGGACATTGTCTGGCTTAGATGTGGGTCACCATGAGAGTTGGTACAATCAAATTATGCAATTTACCACTGGGGCCATTTTACTCTGTGACTTGCTTGGAGACAGCCGTCGGCGAAATGGAATGTCAACCCCACTGCTGACTCCCATTGTGGATTCCGCTGTAACAAAAAATATTAACGCTTTTGTGTTCGCCACCTATGCATCCTATCGTTACGATACTGTGGACTTGATTTCAGCGGTACAATAGGCCACCTAAATGGCCTATTTAGACCTCAAAAGACCTCAAAAGACCTCAAATCAACTGAATTAGACCATTTGGAACAGGTCTTTTTGTCATCAACCTATAAGCATCACAGGAGTAATTATGAGCATTTGGGATAGAATCACCGGACAAGCATCCGCCCAGTTTTTGGATGTTATCGAATGGTCCGAACAGAACAATCAAACCATTCTCTTCAAGTTTCCAATTCACGATCAAGCCATCACTGATGGTTCGAAGTTGACCGTTCGACCTGGGCAAAGTGCAGTGTTTGTCCACGAGGGTCAAATGTCAGGTGTCTTTGATGAAGGGATGCACGAACTCAATACCAACAATGCCCCGATTACATCATTTTTCAACACCATTGCCTATGGTTTTAATAATCCCTACAAAGGTGACATCTTTTTCGTCTCTCGACGCACCTTTTCTGACCAAAAATGGGGAACGCCTGGTGCCATCCCAATGACTGATCCACAGTTTGGTATGGTCAATCTTAGGGCATTTGGCTCGTTTGAGTACCGTGTGACTCGGCCTGATGTTTTACTTCGAGAGTTGGTTGGCAATTTGGGTTTGTACACCACTGAAGACATCAATGGCACTCTTAAACGCAAATTGGCTTCTGCATTTGTGGATGCTGTGGCTGAAGCAGAAATTCCTTTCCTTAAGTTGGCTCGACAATACAACGAGCTTGGAGAGGCCCTTGTGGAAAGCATGTCGCAAAAATTCCAAGACAAGTATGGGATTGCCATTACAGATTTTATTGTCGAGCGAATTTCATTACCACCTGAAGTCGAAAAAATGATGAACAAAGTCACTTCGATGAACATGGTCGGAGACATGAATCGTTTCACGCAATTCCAATCTGCCAATGCCATTGAATCCGCAGCCAACAATCCTGGAGGCGGCAACTCTATGATGAATGCGGGTGTTGGACTTGCCATGGGACAAATGATGGGCAACGCAATGGGGCAAGGCATGACTCAATCACCATCTGCAACACCCCCACCCGCACCCACTTCAACAGTTCATTACAATGGTTCAGCAGGAGAGGGGCAATTCTCTGCCCAAGAAATCGCCAATAAAATCGCAGCAAACCAGAATGGGACCCACAACATTTGGGCAAATGGTTGGCCGGGTTGGAAGTCTTGGAAAGAAGTGCCCGAAATCGCCAGTTTGGTTCAAGTGGCCCCCCCTCCGCCGCCAGCGTCTGGAGAAGATGTGGTGTTCCATTACAATGGTCCGGAGGGTCAGAGTCAGCTTCCAGCATCTCAAATCGCAGCCAAGGTCAAATCCAGTCCCGAAGCCAATCACCTTGTGTGGAAAGAAGGTTTTGACAATTGGAAACCTGCTTCTGAGGTTGCGGAGATACAGGCCAAACTCAATGCGGGAGGCCCTCCGCCTTTGCCTGGAGCAGGCGGACCTCCTCCGATACCATAAATCATCTGTACAGGTGCGCTACTCACGGCGTTAAAGCCGCGAGGACTGCATACAACTATTCAGCGGTTAAGGTGCGGGCACATCGAAATCCCAACCCATTACTGGTGGCATCAAACGGCTCTGGTATCCGAAAGAATGTTTGCAAGTCGCCTGCTCCAGTTGCGTGGTTTCCACCACGGGCGGTTGCTGCTTCAAAGCTATTTCCGCCTGGGTCTTCGAAAAATCCATAGTCTGGTCCCTGAGGGTCACTGTCTGGAGAGTTGGCATAATAGTCAACCAAAAACCAGTCGGAGACCCACTCGGCAAGGTTTCCACCCATGTCGTAGAGACCGTATGGAGACCGACCTTCGGGGTATGATTTCACGGGAGTTGTGTCCCCAACGCACTGAGAATTGACGGTTCCAAAGTTGGCCAGCTCACAGTCGGGTGGGATTTCTCCCCATGGATACCACAAGCCATTTTCACCTCGGGCGCCCTTTTCCCATTCCGCTTCGGTTGGAAGCCGTTGTCCTTTCCATTCACAATAGGCAATTCCAGACCAACGCCACACCTCATTTACGGGGTGCTGTGCATATCCGGATTGGATGCTGTAGCTTCCATCCGGCTCTTCAATAATTCGTTCGGGATATTGATCGTCGTTGTCTTCAAAATCAAAGAGGAGATTGCCGTCATCATCTCGGTTGGGGCTCCCAATCTCTGAACGGTGAACCATAAAGTCAACAAAATCTTCATTGGTGACTTCGGTCACATCCATGCAATAATCAGAGAGATAAATTTCACGAATGGGACCTGCACCTGGGGCAATGTCATCACCTCTGGTAAATACCCCAGCTGGTATCCATCGTTCTGTTTCAGGCGTGACCGCAGGATCCGTATCATCGCAATCTGCGATGGTGTAGTCTGTGGTTGTTCGCCAATCAGGATAACCGTCTCCATCATAGTCATTGGGATCTACAATGGAGCCACCTGTATCTGACTGTGCTGAGTCTTGGGGTTTTGAACTTGTGCCGCAGGCTAATAAAATATAATAAAACATGACTTATTATACACGAGCCCCTTTTCAGACGCAACATCACCATGTCTGTTGGATTTGTGATTGAAATAAGGATGACAAGCCCTGTTTTGGGTTTAAATACAAGTCTATGCGTTCATACATTTCTCGTTTGCTTCAAACCAGTTTACTGTGTCACCTTGTACTTTGTGTTGGGGGACAAGGAACTGTATTTGCAGCAAAGCCTGTTCAACTCAGTCAAGCTCAAATAATTGAGGACCTTGCGCAACTTGATGAACTTGTGACAGAAAATCATCCCAATCCATTTGTTCATTCATCTGAGCATTCGTATGCAGAGCAACTGCGTTTGGTGGAGCTTCAATTTGAAAATGGGGGAACACCCACAGAGTTTTACGCTGCAACCGCTCCCATTATAGCGGCTCTTCAAGATGTACATACACGGTTGCTTCCGTCTAATCAAGGAACGCATCAGTTGCCGTTTCACTTGGTGAATGCACCCAATCAAAATTACCTGCCTGTGTCTCCAATCGCCATCAGAGCATTGCCTCAAGATGGCCATTTGCTCGAGATCAATGGTTGGCGGGTATCAACGATGCTGTCTGAGATTCTAGATGGGGTCAGTGGCGCTCAGATGAAGTACCGAGAGGCGTATCTCGATGCCCATTTGGTGGATTACTTGAACCGTTACACCAGTTGGGGGCCTTCTGTAGATTTGACATTTTGCATTCCAGTGTCGAGCCCGTTGCTTGACTCAGCCACTGCGAATAATCCACTTTCATGTGAGTATAATGGTCGAGATGGTTATCTCGAGTACATCAATATCCCCACCTTGCCAATTGAAAATACATTCATCGAGCTTGCCAATCGAGGTCTCTCAGTGCTCGATATTCAAGGGCTCTCGTTTGAACCCAGTGCGCAAAAGACAGGCCGTGAGTTGATGGTGGTTTCAAGTGTGGACCCGATTCTGCAGCCTGCTGATATTATTATGGAAGTCAATGGAACTCCAATTCAATTCAATGACATTGAGCCGCTTAACGGTTCAAATGAAGAGATTGAACTGTTGATTCTTAGAAATAAAGCCCAAATCACTGTACAACTTTCAGAGATGCCTTTTCCGCCCCGTTCGCCGTTTGATTATGAACCCATTTCTCCGGATGTCATGCGTTTAAATATTTGGCGATTTGAGGATCAAGAAGCATTTAAGGTCCTTCTAGATGAAATGTTTGAGAGGATGCGCAAGCGGGGACAAGGGCAATTGGTCATTGACCTCCGCGAGAGTGAAGGTGCGCATTCTGCGCTAATAAATACCTTTTACGCCTATGTCGCAGATGCACCAATGAGTCCATATTCATACCGTGAAGTTCGTCGCAATTTGGCATTGAAGAAGGAGCGACCTGGGCTACACTTTGTGCTCCCCATGATTTACCCTTGGAAGGTTGAGGGGCAATCAAATGTGTATCGGATACCTTTTAAACCCAAACCGCCATTTGAGCGTTCTCGTCGGTTTCGTGGTGATATTATAGTGCTCACAAGCGTGGACACACTTTCAACGGCAGCGTCATTTGCGGCGGTGCTGTCTGATTATGATAGGGCATTGTTGATTGGAGAAGAAACGGGTGGTGCTGCTTGCCCAACAGGTGGCGTGCTGTCATTTACCTTGAAGCACACACAACTTGAAGGACAGGTCAGTCGATTCATTTATGGGCGCCCGTCTGGGATTTGTCGAGAAGGTGGAGTTGAGCCCAATCGGGCAGTCGACCCAGTTGACGCCCTCGATACCGCAGTAGACATTTTGTATCTAAAACGGGCAGATTAGGCACTGCCTGATGTGTGTGCAACGGAACTATCGTAAAACATCCACAATCGAAAAGAACCCGCGTTCTGAGTCGATGAGATATGCAAATCCTCTGTCCACGACCACATCGGTGGGTTTTTCAGTGCGATTGAGCGAAATTTCCATGATTTCTGTAAGTACACCGGCTTGATCCATGCTTAAAATTGAGAGTTGCTCTGATGAAGCCACATACACTGTGGTGTCTAAGGAGTGAACGGCTCGGGCTTCTCCCAATGGTGGCCAATTGCTGCGCAAGTCCAGCTGTGAGTCGTATGATTTCAGTCCATTGTCTCCAGTGGCATGAAGAATAAATTGGGAATCAGTGATATGAACATCAAAGATGTCAGTTGGGCTGATACTCGGTTCAGTAACAAGCGCACCCGAGTTCAAATCGATGTGGTGCAATGCGCCATCTTCTGTTGTGAAGGCCACACCATCGGGGGAACAGGCAATCCGTTGAATGGTGGGTGAGAGTTCAATGGGCCACTCTTTGATGGGAATTAAGGTTCCATTGCCAAATTCGATTTCTATAATCGTGGGTGGAGAGGTTCTCAATGCAAGCACCGCACTGGTCTCTCCAGGGCGCCATGCGGCATCAATAATGGGATCTGTGGTGTCCCATTTGTGGGTGATTGCCAGGGTGTTGAGATCCCGAACCTCTAAACCAAGTGTTGTTGCAACAAAGAGCCGATCACCGTAGTTAAAGATCCCCTTTGGTTCTGTTTCAAGTTCAATGGTATTTTCCAAAATGGGTGCATCTCTTCGAGCGACATCAAATACTCGAACCTTCTGGTCTCGACTGGTCACAAAAATACGACCAGGCATGGCCAATAAGTCTTCAGGCTGGTTCAAAACAGAATGGTAGATTATGCGACCGTCATCCGAGCCAGTATCACCAAAACGCTTTTCACTGGTCCAAAGACAAGCCAATAAAAAGATGGGCATGACTAGAAGGCTTCGCTGGTGT
>JAYYJC010000031.1:0-7634 GCA_036146655.1 Myxococcota bacterium
AAAATTGACCGTTTTAAACGGGCTTATGTCCACATCAAGAATAAAAACACCGGCGAAGAATCTCGACACAAACTCTCAAGCGATTGGTAAAAAAATGCCCACACAAAAAGACAAACAGATTAGACAAGACACCTCAACCGACTCACTCGCAATTCTTAAAAAAATCTATGCCGGTAAGGGTCGATTTCAAGGTAATTATTATTTTGTTTCTGACAGCAGAGCCGAAGATGCAGGCATTGCGATTACTCTTACAGCAAAAGACAAAGACGGCACAAAAGCCACCAAAGAAGGCAAAAGCATGCGTGCTGGCATTTCTGGTGTCATGTTCAGTAAGGGCATTGTGACTTATGAAGCAGACACAAAGCGACTTTGTTTGGCACCCAGAAAAGGCAATGCGTCCGTCAGCATTATTAAAAGGGCCATTAAAAATGTCCTTGCCAAAGACTATGGACTTATCCTGTTGAAAAAGGCAATTATTGGTGACACGGGTTCTGAAGAAGTGGATGCGAGTGAAGCCGAAGCAATTGAACTTTCTGACATGGGCATCAGCGCTGAAGAAGAACAAAACTTGCTGAAAGAAATGGAGGCTGATGACGATTTAAAAGCCTTGTTCAATGATGCAGAACTTCAAAACAACATCGCCAGTATGAACGCAGCACTTGCATCGACATTTTTAGAAGACCAAGCTTATTTTGATGAGCTCATGGTCGATGAGGCGGTCACAGAAGCCACAGACTGGTGGGGTGATACAGAACAAGACGGCTGGTCACCACCACCGATCGTAATGCCTGATGAAATTGTACCAACAGGCGCTGACAATCGCGGTTCTGACTTTATGGAAGTTCCCGACAAGCAACTCCGCCATATCAAGAAGCTCAATAAGAAGTTTGACAAACTCAACGCTCAGCAGTTGAATGAACTCATCCATCGAATACGAAATTACCATACTCAGATAGGATACAAGCCCCCATTTACATCAGAATTGATCGATAAAGCTGACAATAAACTCGCCTCTTTCCAACGCATCAAGGCATTGGAGAAAAAAGGTGTAAGCTATGATCAAGCGACAGAAGAATATTTTAGAAACCTGTACAAAGATGCTGCCAAGGCGCAACTCAGACTATCAAATCTGCTGGACAATGTTCACTCACAAATTGGGGCAGATAAATGTGATGCAATGGCCCCTCCCGTACACAAGATTAAAGGAACCGACAGAGCCCGAGTAAAAGCAGGCCAAAACTCAGCCGTCGCCGGTGAGTCTGACTTTTCCACCCTAGGAGACCTTGCCAGAGGTTCACTTGTATTCAACAAGGTGAAAGACATTATCCCGGGCATTCAAAAGTTTATTGGCCTCTTGCCCGTTGGCTGCGTCATACCCAAGTTTAAAAATAGATTTGCAGTGAAGAAATCAGGCGAAAGCCATTACCGTGACATCATTATGACCATGACACTTGACAATGGACACATTACCGAGATGCAGTTCCACAGCAAAGATGTCATTGAAGCAAAATCAGATGGCACACTCGTACCAGAAGCCAACCGACCCAAGATTACTGAAGCCATCACGGCCATCGATGCACTTGTGACTGATGGAATCACAACGGTTCCCAAAGACACGATTGAAATTATCGCCAATATTAAAAACCAAAAGTGGAAACTTTCAGGTCATGACTTCTACAACATAACGCGTTGGATTGATGCCATTGACGGTCCGCAGGCCGTGTTGACGAGATGTAAGAACATCAGTGGAAAATTGTCTTCTGCAGCAAATGAAATGTATGATGAAGCATTTAATTCGGCGACAGATGGAACCTCAGCAGATGCGCTCAACACACTGCAAACTCTTGATGTTGACACAGTTAGAAGTTGGATACCAACCTAAAGTAAATTACCAGATGCAATTGGAACCTAAAGTATCAATTTGGCCACTTAGGTTGTGTCAGATTGGATGTACTTCCATTTGGAAAATCCGCTTGCACCAGACAACACACTGTTAAATCGCGCTGCAGTAATTTCAGAAATGACTCGGAATCCTTCGTGATAAGCCACATGGCTTTGGGGGATTGGATCTGCAGATTGGACAGAAATGGAACGCAGTCTTTTGGAATTGGATTGATTGAGTTCAACAACCGCATGTAATGTCGTACCGGAACCAGCAAATAAATCCATACAAATGTCATCGTCCTCAAATGGGACTAGGCCAATTAGGTATTTTATGAGCGACACTGGCTTCGGATAATCAAAAACTGGCGCATTAAAAATTTTCTTGATCTCTGATTTTGCAGACCTAGTCTGACCAACAAGGTCGTCTGGTAACATCGAAGGAGGGTTGCTACCTTTGATATCCATGTACTGCTTGGTGTATATATTGAAGGCCGACCGATGACCACTCTCTAGCAAGAGTGGGCTGTTTGGTGTTTTCCGAAAGAGTATTTCTCCAGCCATGCGCTTTTGATGAAAAGTACTTTCGATAAAGCGCCAAACCCCACCTTCTGGCGGTAATGCAGCCGTGCCGTTAGGCAACCGAATGGGATACCGTTGGTTTTCGCCCGACTTTAATGTCGAAAGATATAGGGCTTGTGTTTTGTATCGTCCCCGCTCATCCTGATGCGCAAATGCGGCCACACTGTCTTTGGAATAAGGCGCATACCAGCGCTGTTCATGCTTGCTTTTGTCTTTACTGTAGCACAAGACATATTCATGAATGCTCACCGGAAACTTCCCTCTTAAACCGCCTGCACCACTCCGGCGCCAAACAAAAGTGGTGATGCAATTGTCTGCTCCAAATATTTCGTCCATTACAATCTTTAAGTGCCCAAATGAATTGTCATCGATGGAAACAAAAATGACTCCGTCTAAAGCCAAGAGCCCCTTTGCAGCCATAAGCCTTGGGTAAATGAATGACAACCATGTGCTGTTGGAGTCCTTTTTTTTATCGCTCGCCGTTGGTTTGGCATCAAAAGAGTCATTGTAGATAAAACCTTTGCCAGTATTGTAAGGCGGATCAATGTACATCAACTTAATCTGCTCGGAATGGGTGCTTTTTAAAGCCTTCAACACTTCAAGATTGTCCCCTTCAATTAATACATGCTCGGTTTCATTCAAAGTCGAAACCGAATTAGAAACGGGAACAAGGCGTCCAAGAACAGGCGCATGTACCTGACTTTTGGCCTGAGCCTTGCCAGCCCAATGTAAACAAGGTGAATCTGATGCGCCTTCGTCAAGATGACTTAATTCTTCAATCAGGCGTGCCATATCAGGAACACCTTCATCAAAGAGCTCCGGAAAAACATTTTGGAGAGCAGAAAGACGCGTACGACGGAATAAGTTTTTATCGTCAAGTGACATCAGGCAAATAATAGAAAAGGAGATTGATTTAAATGTATCACAAGACATGTACCCAATGACAAAACACTTTGATACAGAAACTTACCTTGTACAGCATTATTCGCACAAAGTTTGGTTACTCGAGCAGCGACGCTTGTCATGCTCAAATGCTAGCTGGCGGTCTTTCGTTGCGTAAAAGCCATCCCCAGTGGCGGTGCGCCCGGCGGAAGTAAAATCAAGCCAGATCCCCAAAGCTGTCGAGCGCCGTGCTGTCCAGCTTCACCACCGCCATAAAATTCTGAGTAGACATTGATAATGTCCTTTAAAGAATCCTGATAAATAACATCTGAGTCAGGCCCTTCATTTCGTGCCAGTTCGTTGATTTCTCCATCGACACCAGCGGTCACATGCATACCACCTCGTGACACCATCAAGAAGAATGGAAGCGTTTCAAGCGCATTAAGCCGTTCAGGACTTTTGTCCGTATTCACCACACTACCAGTCAAAGGCACATCATAGTAGGTGCCCTGAGTTTGAGCCACATGGTTGCTGAAGCTGTGCTCCAAATCGGGGGCATCTTCAGGCCCTTGATAGGATGTATCTGGGTTGGTGTACCAAGCTTGCCATCCATGCCTGACTAAGATTTTTGCCAGTTCAGTTCCTTTTAAGTTTGCACTTCGAGTTTCGGCATCGATGGCTTGGAAAGTTTCGAGGTCACCTGTGGCTTGATACCATGCGTGAACATGCTCCATAGCCCACTCGATGCAAGACGATTTGGTCAATTCATCTGAGGATATGGCCACACCGTCAGCCGTCGCAAACAGGTCAAGGTAATTTTGTTTTTCTTCATCTGTCATATTACTGAAATTGCTAGCATCCCCGTAGTGTGTACCCACTCCCCGTTCATCAAGAAGTCTTTTGTGCTCTGACATGGTCTGTATCACGCTCTCTCGTGCGGCCAGACTGCCTCTTTCGTAGCGCATTTGCTCCAGAATGGCTTGATTTCCCACACCCATATTTGAGGCAGGCGATTGGTTCTGCACAGAGTGTGTCACTTGATTGTCCAAACTGTTAGCAGCATTCCAATGAAGATGATGTTGATGTGTCAGCATAATATTCCCGTTGTGTATAATTTCATCACTGAACCTAAATCGGCAAGACAGTTTGGAAGCACGGCACAGGATAGTTCATTTCACTGTGTCTCTGAGACAAATGGTTAATTCGGACTACCAAAAAGTATTTTTTGTTGGAACGAACACCTGTACGGCTAAAAGGGAAAGTTATTTTTACATCTGGCGTGTCACCTCAAAAGTAAATCTGACGTCGGTCGAAGACAGACCAATACGGTCCAAACCCAAAAAATCCAGTTCAGTTTTCACCAATTTGATTCAATCAAGAACCCCTTCGACCCCAGACTGTAAAATACAAATCAACTATCGGTTGCTTAGATTTCCATTGACTTAATAAAGAACCGTCTTGTGCCTTGACGGATTCAACAATCCTCTTGCAATTGAAAGATGAATAATGGGTTAAGAATACAATCGATTATTAAAGGAGCCCTACTGTGCTGAATATTTGGTTAATGAGTTTCGCTTATGCTGAAGATGACACAACTTCAGAACAAAACGAAGTCACTCAAGAAGACACCGAAACCACCGAACACCCACCGCCTTTAGAACGGGGCTTCATCAACACCACTTTGGACAACGGACTCCAAGTGTCTATTTTGACAGAGCCTGCACACCCAATTGTTTCAACCCAAACATGGGTTGAGATTGGAAGTGCACATGAGTCGGACAATGAAAAGGGTTTTGCGCATATGTTTGAACATTTAATGTTTGGACAAACAAGCAACTACGGCCCAAAAGAATACAATCGTCATCACATTCGTTACGGTGGCTATGAGAACGCCTACACTGCTTTCGACAACACAGTGTACATTTCTATCATCCCGCCAGAAGGACACTCAGAGGTTCTCAAGATGGAGTCTGATCGACTGGTCAATCTGGTTTTGGAAGAAGAAAATCTTTCCAATGAGAAAAAAATAGTCACTGAAGAGCTCAGGATGAGAGGCGAAAATAATCCATTTAGCCGTTTAATAAACATCGGTTTAGCTGCCTTATTTGGTGAACACCCATATGGTTCCACACCAGCCGGAACAAAAGACGACATTCAAAATGCAGATCTTGAATTGTGTCGCAAGTTTTACGCAGGTTACTACCAGCCAGAAAATCTCCATCTTGTGATTGTCGGACCAGTCAATGGTGAAGAAACCCTTGAGCAAGTCAAAGCACTGTATGGAAATATGGACAAACCGGACGCCATCAAAGCCCCAGAGGTCCCGAAGTTGAACGATTGGTCCTTCCCTTCAGAGATAAGACTGAAGGAAGACATTCCTCCAATGAAGATTGCTGCGCAAATGTTTATTGTTCCGGATGCAACCCATGATGATTACTGGGCTCTAAGAACAATGGGAAGCATGCTTGTGGGTTCCGGACAAGACTTATTTCGAGAAGAGTTGGTCACAAAAAGAGGCAAAGCGCTTGAGGCCGGAAGTTTCGTAGACGATGTTTTTAAGCAAGGTGGCATGGCAGTCTTTGGAGCGGTGTCACTGCCTACTCGTTCTCGTCGAAGCATGCATAAACACATCAGCCTAAGCATCGACGCATTGGGTGAAAAGGATTGGCTCACGGATGAAAATCTTCTCTCCGCCCGAAAGGGGCTCGAGCGGGCAGAATATGAAAAACTTTACAATGCAGACTCTCAGGCCGATGCCATTGGCTGGGCGCATTCTCGACTTGGCAATGCTGGAGGTGGCGTTTCAGGATACGCCAACGAAGTCGCAGAAGTCACACTCGAGGATGTCTCTCGTGTCTTCGACACCTACATTGCCAATGCCGAACCCGTCAAACTATTCATTAAAAAAGGAAAGGGAGAAGAAAAATGATTTTCACCCTGCTCTCAATCGCTCAAGCCGAAACCCCGATGCAGATTCATTCGTGGACGCTCGAGAACAACGACACTGTCATATTGGTTGAAGACCATAGAGTTCCACTGGCATTGGTCAATACCCGATTTACGATAGGAAGTCTCACACCGTGGTTTGAAGAAAATCATGGAGACGAGGCTTTTGAAATACTGTACTACGACGCAGAACAAGACCTGGCGCAACGGAGCAATGCGCTTGCGGCAAGCTTAAGTGCCAGTTGTGGGACTATGGCGTGCAAATCGGCCCTTACACTGCTGAAAGAAGATTTAGACTCAGGTGTTCAACTGTACAAGGACCTACTCAACAACACCAACATTGACTTAAAAGAACTGGGTCGATGGAAGAAGAGTCAGAAAATCGATTGGGAAAGCCAGCTCAAAGAACCTGATTTCGTTGGATACAGAGCACTCATGGCAGAGCTCTATATAGACCCAACAGACGCACGGCGCCAAGGCTATGAAAAACCGGATGATGTCAACGAAGATGTGTCAACGCTCAATTCAACCGCACAAAGCATCATCCAAAAACCGGGGCGGATCATTGGCCTTGCAGGTGATATCACCAAAGAAGAGGCTGTAGCCATTGTGGAAGGTCTACTCCCTGAAAGCAATGACACGGTGGATGGACGAACAGCAAATATGACCAAACCTCGTACGGTTGCCGATGGTCGGCCCAAAACCCAAGTGGCCACCATGCCCAATCTCACACAAGTCTACTTCTACTATTACCGAGATGGTCTGGCCTTCAATGATCCCAATTTTCCAGCATATCGACTGGCCAATCATGTAATCGGTGGCCACTTCTATTCGCGATTATACAGTGCTTTGCGCCACGAAGAAGGCGATACCTATGGGGTTTCAGCCAGTTCAACAGCATATCCCAAAGATCCAGGTGCCTATGTGGTCAAAACATTCACTCGGACGGACAACCAAAAATCCGTCGAAGACAAACTCATTGCCGTACTTCAGAAATACAGCGATGAAGGCATGACTGCAGAAGAGTTGGAAGAGGCAAAATCCAACATGGTGGGCCGCAGAAAAAGAGCTCAGTCCAGTCCGATGGGAGTGCTCGGAGATTTAGCTACAAACCAACTGTACGGTTTGCCGCTGGACTTTGATGACATTGTCGTACAACAGGCTCTTGAACTTGATCTGGAAACTGTGAATGCGTTCATCAAAGACTTTTACAATCCTGAAGCCTACACCATGCTGAAAGTGGTCAACGAAGAGTAAGCAATTATGTAACCGGCATGTTAGCCTTCTTATGACGAACATCGGACAATGGGAGATTGGCATGCGTGGCTTTACATTGTGTTTAC
>JAYYJC010000032.1:0-10000 GCA_036146655.1 Myxococcota bacterium
GGGCTTAATCCACCAAATTAAAGAGGGTATACACCTTTACCGCATTGCCCTGGCTGTCCACATCTGTGGTTACTGCAAGCTCTGAAAGACCGTTCCCATCGAGATCTCCAACACCGATTATCTTCTGTCCAAGATTTTCATTATTGCTTGGATCGCCTGTTAATGAGACATCTGCGTCGGTATTGTAATAGGTTCCACCCAAGGGGCTGTTGAAGATATAAACCGCACCTGATCCGAAGCCATTGTGCCGTCCACCAATCACCAAGTCATCTCCAACTTGATCGTCGATGTCCGGTATGATTGCCGCTGAACGTCCAATTCGCTCTACGCCAAACTCACCAACAACAGATAAATACTGGGCTTGATCTTGTTCTTCAATATAGATGGCCTGGTTTCTTCCCGTGTAGACCAGGACTCGCCCTGCTAAATTGCCATTGTTTGGCCAGCGGTAGTCCGTAATAATTAAATCATCAGTGCCATCATTGTCAATGTCTCCTCCCATCGAAACAACCTCTCCAAACCGAGTGCCATTGCTGGAGCGAATGACAGATACCGTTCCGCCCGAAATGGAGACTGGCGGTGAAATATATGTATTCAAATTACAAGCATCAATTTCCTGCCCAATCTGTGGGTCTGACTGGGTCAAAGGCCCATAAATAATGTAGACACAATCGTGAACATTGGGTTCACCAACGACGAGATCATCCATACCATCGCCATTAAAATCTCCCGTGGTACTGTAAAATCCAAAGTTGGTATTAATCGCAATGTCTGCGTAAAACAAGCCATCTTGCTGCGCATTACCCGTTGTTCCATAGGTCACGGTCTGGTCGATGTCATTTTGGACTGTATCAGATGTAATCAAAAAAATACCGCCACTCTTCTGACTTCCAGCCCTAAATTGGCGCCCGACGATGAGCATTTCATCCACACCATCACTGTCTTGATCGCCGATGAATTGAACATGGTCCCCAGCACTCAAAAAGAAGTTTGAGCCCTCTGCCACAAAAATGGTTTCGACACCTGTGAGCGTTCCACCTTGCTCAATGGTTGAAGTTGGTATGGATTTAAGATACGAACGGCCTGTATTGATCCCACCTGACAAAACTTCTAGACTGCCATTTTGATCAATGTCTCGTATGTCAATGATGGCACCATGCCTTAAACCGCTTCCCGTCTCCCATTTTAGCCGTTGTGATCCATCATTGATGTCTGTGAACAAGACCGGATCAGCTGAGATGTAAATGGCACTTTCTGTATTTCCGACCGGAAAGGCCTCTCCCATGGCCAAGTATGCACCGTCATAAGCTGCAACTGTGGCTGCAAAACCACTCGAGGGTCCAGAACCCTCCAAAACATTAAACTCTAAGACATCAGTGATTTGTCCGTCTTGCCACTGGCAGCTGCCAGGGAGACAGTCTTCGTCTATTCCATTGTCACAGATCTCTTGAGCACCCAAATACACACTGCTCTCTTGGTCATCGCAATCGTCGGCGTTTGAAACATAACCAAGCGGCTGAGAACAAGACTGCAACACATTGTTGGGATCACCAGTGAAATCATTGTCTGAATCTAAGTACCATGTGATGGTATTGAGTGCATCCAGTTCGTCGCCAGAACAATTGTTGTCCACCCCGTCACAGTATTCAGGTGCTCCGAAATAGACGGCACTGTTTTGATCGTTACAATCGTTCGAATTGGAAACAAAGTCGAGCGGTTGACTGCACGCGCCAAGGGTACTGTTGGGGTCACCTGCAGCATCGCCATCCGTGTCCGCATACCAGATCAACACATCCGAGGCATCCAACTCGTCGCCAGAACAATTGTTGTCCACTCCGTCACATGTCTCTGGGGCACCCAAATACACAGCACTATTTTGGTCGTTGCAATCATCCGTATTTAAAACAAAACCGCTGGGTTGGGTGCAAGCCTCGATGGCGTTGTTGGGATCCCCAAACAAATCGGTGTCCGTGTCCGCATACCAGATCTGCACATCCGTAGCATCCAACTCATCACCAGAACAATTGTTATCCACTCCGTCACATGTCTCTGGGGCACCCAAATAGACGGCACTGCTTTGATCATTGCAATCGTCGGCATTCGAAACAAAACCATTGGGTTGGGTGCACGCACCGCTTATGTTGTTTGGATCCCCGTACAGATCGCCATCTGTATCCGCATACCACGCCAATACATCACTTGCGTCTAACTCATTGCCTGAACAATTGTTGTCTACCCCATTGCAGGTTTCGAGGGCATTGGGGTTAACCGCACTGTCCCCATCATTGCAGTCATCGCTGTTGGGAGACACACCACCCATCTGACAACTCAAGTCTTGACTGCTCTGAAGGACACTTCCCCCAAAGGCATCTCCGTCTGAGTCGGTGTAGCAGCTTTCAAGCCCATCGCAGTTTTGATCCACCCCATCTAATGATTGCTCCGAAGCACCAGGGAAAATGAACGCATCCAAATCATTACAATCGACTCCCACCGTACCATCAAGCTGGGGTATCCCAACGATGTCAAAGCCGTCTTCATCTGAGTCATAGTCAGATAGGCCATCGCAATTTTGATCCACCCCATCATACCAAAGATCAGCACTTGCAGGAAAAATCTCACTTGGCAAAATGCTTCCATTGGGGACATAGGCCGCAAAGGGATCAGAATTGCTGTCCACACAATCTGTGCCCAAAACACCTGCTCTATTGGGATAATACAGAGTGTCATAACCATCAAAATCTGCGTCAAATTCACCAACATCACCATCACAACGCTCATCAATGCCATCGTAAGAACGGTCTTCTAGAGCAGAGGGTGAAACCGCCAATGCACTTATTTGTTCAAATCCAGAGAGTGCAATAAAATCTGTTGGGATCGTTTCAGGGGTATCCCAACAATCTCGAGCAGCCGAATTGGGATCGCTGAGTGGTTCAAGGTCTGCTTCTACCATGATGGATTCATAGTTGTCAGCCCAATGTCCATCGCCATCAGCGTCACCGTCTCCTGTTTGAGGATTGCAATCGTCGTCTCGCCCATTGTAGAAGATTTCATCGATGCTGGGGTCAGGATAAATACTCGCATTTGTATCGTCACAGTCTTCAATGCTGGTACACACATCGGTCGCCACACCATCAATTGTGCCCGGATAACCGTCGCCATCCGCATCGCAGTCATCACCACCGAGACAATCCTGATCAACTCCGTCATAGAATATCTCAATGGCCCCCTCAAAAATATCAGCATTCAGATCATCACAATCCAAGCCGTTGCCAAAATCTTGAGTATCCTGACCATCTCCATCTTGATCGAAATCACTTTGCCCATCACAGTTCTGGTCAATGCCATCGTACCATCGCTCTTCAGAAACACCAGCATGAACTTCATCTGGGTTGAGTGAGTCAAAACCATTGAGCACGTCAACTTCAACAACAGGGTTATCCCAGCAATCCCCTATGTTTTGATTTGCGCCTGAACCAATCACGCCATAGGTCGGAATCCCAGCATAGTTGATTGGAATCCATCCGTCCCCATCGGCATCGAAGTCATCACTCCCGTCACAATTGGCATCAATACCATCATAGGGGGCATCAAAAGCCCCAGAATAGATGTCCTCAGCGGTTAGGGCGTGGCCGAGTGCCCCTTCGACTTGTGGCGGAGGCTCAGGTGATTCCCAACAATCGCCTTGGAATGGAGATTGGCCGTCTCCGTCAATGTCCACACTTTTCCAGTTGCTAAAACAAGCAGTAAGGAGTGGCAGAATCAGATTGGGTGTCATTGGTTTGACCCATTAAAATCGCTTTTCGCAAGTAAAAGAATGAGATTGACTGGTACAACCGAGGGTTTCCCATTCTGATTCTGGCATTCTTTGTACAGTGCAGTCTGCCGTCGGATGAGAAATGGGTTCACCACTCTTCCACTTTGTGTACAATCCATTGGGGGAAGATCCATTAAAATCTCCAAGCCAAACGAGTGTATTGGTCGAGTCGCTTAGCCAATAATATTCATCTTCACCACTGCCATCCGCATCAACATCATCTCTTAAATCAATCCAAAAGTCTTCTCCATCTGTGTCATTGGTGGCTACTTTTAAAATGCTTTCAAAAGAAAGGCGCTCAGCGTCAGAGTAGAAGCGAACCATTCCATCATATCCAGCCAATACACAATAGTTTCTGTTCGCTTGCCAAGTCGTCTCATAGTCGCAGGACAGTTGATAAATGAGTTCTGTTCCGATTTGGACAAAGTCACCTTCACAATCATCAATACCAGTGGCAGCTTCAAGACCATCACAATTACTGTCCGTACCGTCAGCTGTTGTCTCTGTGGCTAGAGGATAAATGGTATCCACAGTATCATCACAGTCTGTTCCACCAACAACCGTTCCCGAAGTGTTTTGATCTCCATAATCATCGTCATCCGCATCGGTCATACATGCATTGGGGTCGTCATTCGGTGCAGCGCCAGGGAAGGTAGACGGGTCGCTGTCATCACAATCAGTGTTTACGGTAGACCAGCCAGATAAGGCACCGCATTGAGAATCTGGAGTGGCACCGATGTCACCGAAACCGTCTAAATCTGTATCTGCGTACACGGTGATCTGTGGTAAACCGTCATCGACTTGAGAGTTGCAATCGTTGTCTAAACCATCGCAAATCTCTGCAAAGCTTGGATTTCGATTTGGGTTTGCATCATCACAGTCTGTTGCCGGATCGCTAGATAGTCCTTCTCCTGCATCCAGACAATCGAGGTCAGAGCTGAAAACCGTTAAACTGGTATCAATGGTCCGATAATCATCGTCATCTGAGTCTACATAACAGACCTCACTACCATCGCAGTTCTGATCAACCTGATCACCCACAAGCTCACTCACTCCAGGTTTGACATTAAAATCATTGTCATTACAATCCGTGGCTGGGGCTGAAGGAAGGGCCTCTCCAGAGTCAGTACAATCAAGATCGTTTGAATCGATGATGATGGAGATGTCAACCGTTCGGAAACCGTCATCGTCAGCGTCTTGATAGCAACTGTCAACCGAGTCACAGTCTTGATCAATGCCGTCAGCTACAATCTCAGATGCGTTGGGGTTAATGCTGGCACTGTTGTCATCACAATCACTGGCTGGGTCAGTGGATTGACCTTCACCTGTGTCAGTACAAGTCAAATTGGATGACAAAATGGTCAGTGTGGTGTCAATGGTTCGAAAACCATCGTTGTCATTGTCAACATAGCAAAGTTCAGTGGAATTACAGTTTTGGTCCACACCATCATCTACACCTTCGGTGGAACTGGGATTGATGTTGGCATCTGCGTCATTGCAGTCTGTGGCTGGCTCACTGCTGCTCCCTTCACCGGTATCATCGCAATCCAAATCGCTGCTATTAACCGTCAAACTGGTATCTGTTGAGCGGAAACCGTCGCTGTCAGAATCACTAAAGCAAAGCTCAAAACCATCACAGTCTTGATCGACACCGTTGTCGATGACTTCAGTGATGCTCGGATTGATCGCAGGATCAAAATCATTGCAATCCGTAGATGGTTCAGACGACGCTCCCTCACCCAAATCATCGCAGTCGAGGTCATTGCTGTTCACCGTCAAGCTTGTATCGGTGGTTCGAAAACCATCATTGTCGCTGTCCTTGTAGCAAGTCTCGTCAGTATCACAGTTTTGATCGATCTCGTCAGCTACAATTTCGGTCGCTCCCGGATTAATGCTCGACGCAGTGTCATCACAGTCGGTCGCAGGCTCGCTGGTGCTGCCCTCACCACTGTCATCACAGTCCAAATCAGAGCTGTTTACCGTTAGGCTCGTATCGGTGTTTCGGTAACCATCACTGTCATCATCTACAAAACACACTTCAAAGCCATCGCAGTTTTGATCAACACCATCATCAACAAAATCTGAAACACCTGGTTTCACACTGCTGTTGGTGTCATCGCAGTCTTCAGCTGGATCACTGCTGCTGGCCTCCCCGCTGTCTGTGCAATCTAAGTCTACGGACAAAACGATGAGACTGGTGTCAATTGTTCGGTAGCCGTCATTGTCGTTGTCGACAAAACAGGTGTCGCCCAAATCGCAATCTTGATCGATTCCATCGTTCACCACCTCAGGTGCGCCTGGGTAGATTGATGCGGCACTGTCGTTACAATCGGTCGCAGGCTCGCTGGTGCTGCCTTCACCAATGTCATCGCAGTCTAGGTCGTTGCTGCTGACCGTTAAGGAGATGTCAGAATTTCGAAAGCCATCGCTGTCGGAGTCCACATAGCACAGATCTCCTCCGCTACAGTCTTGATTGACTCCATCGTCAATCAATTCTGTCGCCCCAGGGTAAGTGGTGGCTTCAGAATCATCACAATCCGTCGCAGGCTCATTGGTGCTGCCCTCACCATTGTCATTACAATCCAAATCACTGCTGACCACTGAAAGGCTGGTGTCACTGGCGCGGTAACCATCGGAATCGGAATCTGCATAGCAGAGATCACCCTGAAAACAGTCCTGATCAATCCCATCATCGACCACTTCAGGGGCACCAGGATAAACTGACGCCACATTGTCATTACAGTCAGTGCTTGGATCTGTGGTTTTGGCTTCACCATCATCGTCACAATCTAAATCAGCACTGTCAATGGTGAGTGTTGTATTTTGGTTTCGAAATCCGTCGTTGTCGTTGTCGACATAACAGGTATCTCCATTGTCACAATCTTGATCAATGCCGTCATCTACCACCTCGGATGCACCTGGATAAGTGGTGGCCTCTGAGTCATCGCAATCGGTAGCCGGTTCACCTCCTCGGCCTTCACCAGCGTCGTTGCAATCAAGATCTTGGCTATTCACCGTAAGCGAAGTGTTCGTGTGGCGATAACCATCACTGTCCGCATCAACATAGCAGGTATCCCCATTGTCGCAATCTTGGTCAATGCCATCATCTATAACTTCGGAGGCATTGGGATTAATACTCGAGTCTGTGTCATCGCAATCCGTTGGTGGGTCACTGCTGCTCCCTTCGCCACTGTCATTGCAATCCAAATCATTGCTGTTGACCAACAATGTTGTATCGATGGTTCTAAAGCCATCATTGTCGCCGTCAACATAGCATGCGTCGCCATTGTCACAACTTTGATCAACCCCATCGTTGACGATCTCTGGGGCATTGGGATAAACGGAGTCATCGGAGTCGTCACAATCCGTCGACGGCTCTGTGCTGCTCCCTTCACCAGCATCATCACAGTCGAGGTCGGTACTGTTGACCGTCAATGTGGTATTTTGATTTCGGAACCCATCACTGTCGGAGTCAACATAGCACGACTCCAGATTATCACAGTTTTGATCGATACCATCTGCCACAAACTCAGATGTTCCCGGATAGATCGTAGCATTGGCGTCATCACAATCCGTCGCAGGCTCACTGCTACTCCCCTCGCCACTGTCATCACAGTCCATATCACTGCTGCTGACCGTTAAGCTGGTGTCCAGATGACGAAAACCATCGCTGTCAAAATCCACAAAACAAGTGTCTCCATTATCGCAGTCCTGGTCAACACCATCGTCGACCACTTCTGGCGCACCGGGAAAGGTACTGGCTTCAGAATCGTTGCAATCGGTAGCGAGTTCACCGCTGCTCCCCTCGCCATTGTCATTGCAATCCAAATCACTGCTGCTGACCGTCAAACTGGTGTCCGGATTTCGAAAACCATCACTGTCGAAATCCACAAAACAGGTGTCTCCATTGTCGCAATCTTGATCGATGCCATCGTCAACGGCTTCAGGCGCACCTGGGTAAGTGGTCGCCTCTGAGTCATCACAATCGGTGGCTGGCTCATTGCCACTACCCTCGCCACTGTCATCACAGTCCAAGTCAGTGCTGCTGACCGTCAATGTCGTATCAATGGCTCGAAAACCATCACTGTCTAAGTCTGCAAAACAGGTGTCACCACTGTCGCAATCTTGGTCAATGCCATCATCAACATTTTCAGGAGCACCAGGAAAGATTGAGGCCACACTGTCGTCACAATCTGTGGCCGGCTCACTGAGGCTTCCCTCACCACTGTCGTTACAATCGAGGTCACTACTGCTGACCGTTAAGCTGGTGTCTGGATTTCGAAAACCATCACTATCAAGATCCACATAACAGAGCTCTGTGGTGTCACAGCTTTGATCTATTCCGTCTGCAACCACTTCTGTGGCATTGGGGTAACTTAGAGCATCGGTGTCGTCACAGTCAGTCGCAGGCTCACCGCTGCTCCCTTCGCCGCTGTCGTCACAGTCTAAATCACTGCTGAACACAGTCAAGCTGACATCGGTGTTGCGAAATCCATCGCTGTCCGCATCTTCATAACAGAGTTCAAATCCATCACAATCTTGGTCCACACCGTTGTCAATGTCCTCGCTGCTGTCTGGATGAATGAGCTCATTGCCGTCATCACAATCAAGACCAGATATTATCGATCCCGATGCATTAGAGTCCCCATATCCATCTTGATCAAGGTCTTGCATACATGCAGTAGATGATTCTAATTCTGCCGCACCGGGAAAAGTATCTGATTCAGAATCATCGCAATCAGTCGCTGGCTCCAGGCTGGAACCCTCGCCGAGATCATTGCAGTCCATATCACTGCTGTCGACTGTTAAGCTCGTATCAGGACTTCTAAAACCATCACTGTCAAGATCCACATAGCAGGTATCGCCATTGTCGCAATTCTGATCAACTCCGTCATCTACAAGTTCAGGCGCATTGGGAAATGTGGTGGATTCTGAGTCATCACAATCCGTGGCCAACTCTGAGGTGGATCCCTCGCCGAGATCATCGCAGTCAAGATCTGAGCTAGTGACAGTTAAAGTCGTATCGGGATTGCGAAATCCATCACTGTCAAAATCCACATAGCAGGTATCGCCATTGTCACAATCTTGGTCAACGCCATCGTCCACCAACTCGGGAGCATTCGGATAGATAGACGGATTAATATCGTTACAATCTGTTCCGTAACCATTGAAAGGATCAAGGTCGGTCGAGGAGTCAAAACCGTCAAGATCTTGGTCAAAATCACTCAACCCATTGCAATCGCCATCTACTGTGTCATACCAGATCTCTTGGGCATTGGGATTGACCAACTGAGGCGGAACGATCAAAGCCCAATCTGGATTGTCTGCTTCTGTGTCGAAGCAATCATCACCCACATTATAGAACTTCGAAGAAAATCCATCGCCGTCAGCGTCAAAATCATCCCCACCGAGGCAATCTGAGTCAATCGCATCGTAAAAAGGGTCTGGTGCACCTGGGTAGACGTCAGAAGGTTCGGGTTGATCAAATCCATTCTGAGCTTGGAATTCTGTGGGAATGCTAAAATTAACATCACTCACATCTGCATCCCAACAATCACGGTCAGCGCCATTCGGGTCGACCAATGGCTCTATTCCAGCATCGGCCATCAGGTCTTCATATTCATGAGACCAATGACCATCACTGTCTGCATCACCATCACCTGTCTGGGGATTGCAATCATCGTCTAACCCATTGTAAAAAACCTCAGCCACCGTTGGATCTGGGTAAACATTGGCATTGGTATCATCGCAATCTTCGATACTCGGACAAACATCTGACGGGAAACCATCAGGCGTTCCTGGGTAGGTATCGCCATCGGCATCACAATCGTCTCCACCAAGACAATCTTGGTCAATGCCATCATAAAACACTTCAACCGCCCCTTCGAAAATCTCAATATCGAGATCATTGCAGTCTGTACCGCCGTAGTCAGAACTGTCTTGGCCATCGAGGTCTTGGTCAAAATCGCTTTGGGAGTCGCAGTCTTGATCGATGCCATCGTACCATCGCTCAGAGGCACCCGAATTGACCAAATCGGGTGTGAGTGCATCAAAATCATTCAGAGTTTCAATTACAATGCTTGGATCATCCCAGCAGTCCCCAATATTTTGTTCCGTTCCTGAACCTTGAATTCCATAGGTGGCGATACCCGCATATTCAATGGGCACCCATCCATCTCCATCGGC
>JAYYJC010000033.1:0-12194 GCA_036146655.1 Myxococcota bacterium
ATCAAAATCATCACTGCCATCACAGTTGGCGTCAATGCCGTCATAGGGAGTATCAACTGCCCCAGTGTAGATGTCACCCGCAGTCAAATTATGGCTTAAGGCACCATCGATTTGAGGTGGAGGGTCTGGGGAGTCCCAGCAGTCACCATCAAGTGGGGTTATTCCATCACCGTCCACATCGACGGGTTTCCAGTTGCTAAAACAACCACTACTCATCAGAATGCTAGCAACAACTACGAGTCTCATCAATTTACTCTCCGAGAGTGACACAGAACATGTCTCATATTGTAACCAAAATCTCTTAAAATGGAATGATGAAAATGCCCCATAAATCTCAATTCAATCGTGCTTTTGATGCGAATTATGGGTTGGGGTTGTCTTTTTCAAGGCGTATCGGAGACAATCCTGTCCGATTAAAATCAATATAACCAAGTTCAGACGACCATAAATCCCATATTTCATCTTTATGTCCAAGCTGAATATGACCTGCGACTTGAGAGACCACACGAACAGGTAAAATCGTCTCAGCTTCCTCTTTTTTGAAGACGACAGAATTGGGGTTGAGACAGATCAAACTGTCAGACAGCAAGGCCATTCGCTCGGTCATCCCTTTCCAACGCGGATGATTTGGGTTTTGGTGGCGTTCAAGTCGCCATTGAGCCACCAAAACACGCTCTGATGAAGTCAGTACAGAGTACTTAAATGAAGTCATGTCTGGCTCTTCTTCAGCCAATACAACCTGCAAAATTAGTCTTTCTCTCGCTTCTTGTTCTGAGGGGACTGCCCGCCAACAACCCTGAATCTGTTCCCAGGGTGACTTCGCTTTCTCAGGTGGACCACTGCATGCCAAGATTCCCGCAAGACCAAAGATCGCTTTATTTTTTTTCATAAACGAATTATACACCTTTCCGCCTGCATGACACTATTGCCATGTTGTGCTTTCTGTATTTTGGTTCGGAGAACTTCGAATGCGCATCATCCTTTCCATCGCTCGAAGAGAGCTTAATGCCTATTTTGAAACCGCGATTGGCTGGCTCTACCTCCTTGGGTACATCGGTCTAAGCGGATTTATCTTTGCATGGATTATTACTGTCTATACGGATCCCATGGCCGCCATGGGACAGAGCATCGACATTAATGAAATGATCATTCCAGACTTTTTTGGGACGATGGTCGTGTTTTTGCTCTTGCTTTCTCCTGCGTTGTCAATGCGCAGTTTTGCAGAGGATCGAAGCAACCACGCCCTTGAACTCTTGTTAAGTGCACCCATCAGCACTGCACAAATTGTCCTTGGTAAGTATTTGGGGACCCTCGGATTTGTGGCACTGATGCTGGCTGGAACAAGCCATTGTGTGATTCTTCTGAGATGGATGGGAGAACCATCACTGTCGCTCGTGTTGATGAACTACTTAGCCACATTCCTTTTGGCTGCCTCGTTTATGGCAGTGGGTTTGCTGACATCCGCATTTACCCGCAGTCAGCTGATCTCATTGGCACTCAGCTTTACCCTGCTATTGGGGCTGTGGTTTCTCGCAGGTGTCGGAGAACAGGCCTCAGGTGAGATCGAATCGGTGTTGAGTTATGTGTCGACCTTGTCCCACCTAGACACCATGAGCAAAGGGCTACTGCATACCAAAGACATTGTGTATTTCATCACATTTATTGCCTTCTTTTTATTTGTCACACACCAACGGATTGAAGCGGAGCGTTGGACATGAGTGATCCTAGACAAAAGACCTACAGCCGACGGCAAAGATGGAGTTGGCTTCTCCTACCTGTTGGTGGCAGCTTAATCGTCAGCAGTTTGATCTACCATCAGTTCTTTTCCCAAATGGACAGCAGTGCTTGGATGGGGATTGGCATCATCGGCACTTTGTGTATCCTTGGTTATGTTATTTTGGAAAGAGAGAACTTACGCACAAAAGCCAGTCAGGGAAGCGCCCAATATACCTCCACCGCACTTGGCCTGAGCGCTCTATTTCTAGGACTTGTAATAGTCATTAATGTACTGGGCGTCCGTTATGACAAGCGGTGGGACCTGACAGACAATCAGAAATACACGCTTTCTGACCAATCTCGGAGCATTCTTCAAGCCCTTAGCGAACCCGTTCAAGTCACGGCATTCTTTCAGATTGGTGATCCAGTGGGTGAGGATTTTCGACTGCTGATAGAAAATGCTCAAGCTGAAAGCAAACTCATTACCTTCGAACTGCTAGATCCCCTAAGTGAACCCTACAAGGTCGAGCAATTCGAAATCACATCGACTTATGGTACTGTTGTAATACAACAGGGCGACGAAGAAAGACGACTTGAAAGCAGTTTTAAGGAAGAAAGCTTTATCAATGCACTGGTACAACTCACATCCAACACCAAGCATGAGATTTGTTTCACCATTGGACATGGTGAACTTGAATTAAATGATTCGTCAGAAGTGGGTGCCAGTGTGTTTAGAGAAGCCCTTGAAAAACAAAATTACCTGGCGAAAGAAATTAACCTGCTGAGGGAAGGTGGAATTCCAGAGTCATGTGTGGCAACAGTCGTAGCCGGACCACAGTATGACTTTCAAGACAGCGAGTTAATGCTGCTGGCAAATGGCGTAGCACAGGGTGAAAATATCTTTGTGATGATTGATCCAGGCGCATCCCCCAATTTGGCCAGAGACATGGAACGGTATGGAATTATTGTGGGCGACGACTTGGTTTTGGAGCAAAACCCAAAATATCAAGTGGTGAATGGTGATATCTCATATGTGATCCTTGACTCTGAATCACTGTCACCCCACCCCATTTTCAGTCTTCGAAACCCAATGCTAATTATGCGGATGGTCCGATCGGTTGATGCCGATACGGAAGCATCAGGTGTTCAAGTTCAAGGTTTGGCATATACCACTGAAAACTCATGGGCAGAACAAGGTTATGACAGCAGTGAAATGCCCAGTCCTGATCTTGGGAAAGAGCGAATCGGCAATGTGCCCATCATGGTTGCAAGCGAGGTCATCGATGCCTCAGCACTCTCACTATTATCGATGAATTCCCAAAACAATGTTCCCATTGAAACAGAATCACTGGCAAATACACCAGAAGAAGGGGCGGCCGAGGAAGTTACCGATGGTCCTGCCGATAAAGCACCAGAGATCAAAGAGGCTGCTAAAGAAAGAACAGATGGTTCAAAAATAATCGTCATTGGTTCTTCAAGCATAGCGCTCAACTCTTCATTTACAAACTCGCCTGCCAATCTTAGTCTGCTTCGAAATGTCATTGCATGGATGGCTGGAGAAACAGCACAGCTCAATCAAGGGGCTGATGACGATGCAACGGCTGGCCTCCAAGCCAACGCCCTTCAAGTCATGTTGGTTTGGATTGTTTGTGTTCTAATCGCACCAGTCTTTTTATTAATTGGTGCCATTAACACTTGGTGGAGTACAAGAGTGCGGTAGCACTAAACTCAAACAGCACGCTGAAGAGCGTGCTGTTGAACATAAGGGTGTGTTGTTCTAGCCGAGAAACTGCTGAAGCTGCATGGCCAAACCAAGATTATCTGCGGACAGTTGGCCAGACATAAATGCACCCATTGCGCTGCTTGGATCATCAAGAATCCCATCAAAGACATCTTTGGTGGTGGTCACCGTACAATCTGGTGCATCGTGATCACCTGCGACCACAGCACAATCACCATTGAGATCCACATACCAGTTTCCAGCGCCCTCCACATTAAATTGGAAAACACTACCAACAGCCTTGAATGAGTCAAGATTGCCTTGGATCTTAGCGGGTAGTAGTTCTTTAAAATAAACATTGGTATCAGCCATGATACACTCCATGATTTGGGTTTGAAGAAAGTAAAGAGTAATCCACTAATGCATATTTCGACGCATTGCAATCTCATCAATCGGTAAGCCAACTCGGTGCGCCCAATACTTCATTTCTTTTCCCGGAAACGCAAAGGTCCCAAGGGGATCACCATAACCATGTGAGTCAGAGCCACCGGTCAGGTAGATGTGCTTTCGATTGGCGATGTTGCGGTATTTTTGACGGACATTCTTTCCTTGTCGAGGTCGAATGCCCTCAATGGCATCCAAGCCAACCTCCACAAATTCTCCCAACCAATCTTTGAGATGTGTGGACATAGGGTGCGCCCAAGAACAAAATCCTCCTGCGGCCTTCGCACGGACAATTGCTTCAGTGAAAGGCAACCCAACTGGCACCACTTGCCCATGTTCAGGCCGAAGCCAGCATTTAAACGCGTCCGCCACAGTCGGAACATAACCAGCATTTTTTAATGCATGAGCCAAATGAAGTCGAGTGAGAGACCGACGACCATTATGGGCATCCTCATCTGCGGAGTCAATATCAAGACCGATGCTCTCACGAGCCCGTTCGTAACGGCGGGCTCGCCCTTTTGCCTGTTCACGACAAAAATCTGCAAAATCAGAGGGCATGTCACCAGAAAAATAGACCAACAAATGAAGCTCGACCCCCTGATGCACACCAGACAACTCGACCCCACTGATAATGTAAATCGAGCGGTCATCAACCTCATGCCAACCACTTATGAATGGTGGTGGTAAGTCGTGATCAGTGATTGATAGAACATCAATTCCCCCTTTTACTGCTTGTTGAAGCATTTCATGAGGACTTAATCGACCATCCGAAAAGGTTGTGTGCGTATGCAAATCTGAACGAAAAGCGTATCGGTATTTTTGTCGAAGCGTGTGACGCACGCTACTGGTCCTGTTCCAGCTCGGAACCATTACTTTCATCGATACCGTCGAGCATTCGACCATGTGCTGTCAGAACGGCTCGGATCTCTTCAACCATTCGTATTTTTAAACTCTTTAAATGAAGCAATTCACTTTGTAGGTTTCGGCGTTCATCTGCACTGGCCATCAGAATACGCTGTGCCTCAAGTCGGGCTTCTCCTACAATCAGATCTGATTCGCGCCGCGACTTGCGTTCGACATCTTCAGACAATCGCTTGGCCATAAGCAAGGTGTCCGTTATGGATTGTTCTTCTTGGCGAAGTTCACTGATTTCAGTTTCTCGTTTTGCCAGTAGTTCGCGCAAGCGTAGGTTTTCGCGAAGCAATCCATCAAGCGTTTCACGCACATCATCCAAAAATGCATGAACTTCAGAGGGTTCAAGTCCACCACGGCGGGCAGGAGAAAATTCCTTTTTGATGATGTCAAGCGGCGTAACAGGCATGGTCATTTACTCAGTTGGAACATTTTTGTCGGCATAGGTCAATGCAGGTGCCGGCGGAGGATTTTCAGAAACGAACACATCAAATTGGGGATATGTCTCTTGCAATAACTGTTGCAGTGCATCAATAGGATAATCATCTGACTGAGCAACTTCAAGCATTGGCCCTATAGATTTAATTGGCTGTGTGGTTGAAATCAAAAGAATACGCTTACCTTCAACAGAAGTAAAATAACGGCCGTCACCAGTACTCCACTGCGCCTTTTCAGAGACATTGAGTTGAGAGTGGAGTTTTAAACGCTCGCCATCAAAAACGATCAGTGCTAACTGAGCTTGATCATGAACATCAAATCGCACATACACTTGACCTTCATGAACTTCAGATTCACCCAAAATGGGATCCAAAATTGTTTCCTGAGAAGCTGTCAATGCATGAGTCATAAAAAACACAAACAGTGCAGCAACGGCTGCAGTTCCAAACCACCAACGCCGTGCATTGGGTGGAGGCGGTAATGCGGCAGGAAGTTCAGACAATCCTTCAATGTTTCCCCAGGCCTGACCTCTTGCGGCTTCAAGGGCCCGAGAGGGCAACGGTCCCAGAAGCATTTTGTGTTCCCATCTGGCACTGCCACTGATCAGTGCACCTCTTAAAAGGTGTCGAGGCGGCGTGTTAAGTTCAGTCAATATTCCAAGATTGTGCTCGACAATGTGCATAAATTCGCCATCAATTAACCACTCATGCTGGGTAGTAGAAATGGCTGAGTTCCCCATGGCTTTATGAACTTGGTTTTGAAACTTGCGGCCTTCGGGGTGTAGAACAACAGCAAGTATCTCGGTGTCTTCTTCTGCTCCAAACGGTTGTGGAATGAGATCATCAATGGACAATACGCCTTGCTGAATAAGGGAATATGCTTGTCGATAAACCGGACAACTCATGACCTGTTTTTTGCTGGCTGTGCTCAACAAGGCTTCTGGTTCGATGTAATCTGGATTGGGAAGTTGGGCTGTTCTGGCCAATAATCGATCTATCCGACTGTCAGACCAACCACGGGTGTCTAAACCATCTACCTGCGCTCGTTTTTTGATCATTCGACGCAACTCAATTTGAGCCCGACTCAGTCGATCATGTGGCACAAGCTTTTGTTTCGAAACCACAGACAATGGACGCCCTTGAGCATACACATACCGAAACAGGATTTTAATGGTTTTGCTGGTATGTTGTTCAATTTCAGTTCGCCAACTGAGCGGAATTTCAATGTCAATGTCATCATCAAAACTGTGCTGTTGATATCGACCTGATTGACGGTCCAAATACTCTTGAAGATAAGACTCCGCATACCGGCCGGCCGATTGTGCAGAAAAGTGTTCGGGCAATGAGCGCAACGCATGCTCTCGAGCAGACTTGAGTGCATGGGTTTCAATGGGCTTAGCTCTATTCATTAAAAGCCAAGCAATTCGGACAGTCACCACTGCCCAGCGTTTTTTAAACGCTAAAGATAATGAAGATGAGGATTTGAGAGACATGAGTGCGGGAATATAAGGTGGGAGAAGTATGGTGAAAACCCATTTCTCTTTTTAACCTATATTTCCACCAATCTCATCAGTTAATTTTAGGCTGCCAGCTCGTCAGTTGAAGAAGGGCGGCTCAGTAAATCGTTAATTGATGCCGCAGTTGCCATTGTAGCGATGTCCTCATCGTCGTATAAGTCCATAAAGTATTCATAAAATGTGGATATTAATTCACCTAAAGTCATAGCGGCCTCCCGAAATGTATCACTCATGTGTGTCGCAGAACATTAGCAAGCAAATTGAATGCCATGCTTCTAGAACGAGAATGGTTCAAAGTTATTCACAATTGGCAAGAAGTCAGTGCGACTCCTGAGACACGGCATGATTGATTCAAAAGCGCAATGGCTGCCGCATCAAGCGTGCCACCACTGGTATGAACATCATCAACGATCAAAATGTGTTGAGGAAGGCTGAAATCTGTACACTCAAACCGTTGACTGAGCAATGAACGCCTTTTCTGGAGTGTTCTGTGTGCTTGAACACCCATATCAATCCGGCGTAATACACCAGACAAATAGGGCACACCCATTTTTTTTGAGAACTCTATGGCGAGCACTTCAGCGAAATTAAACCCCCTTTTGGACTGACGGCTTGGGGTTGATGGAATGGCAAGCACAGCATCCGGTATAGACACAGTGTCAGAGGAACTCGCTAAATAGGTGGCGAGGCAATGTGCACGCCACAAGTCTCCACGAGTCTTAACATCCCGCACAATGGCTCCACCAACACCTTCGTAAGACATCAATGCCCATAATGGATAGACAAATTGACAATTGGATTGATTGACTTTTTGAATCTTGGTGGGCAAGGTGCGCATGCACTGTTGACATAGCCCATAGGAAACTGTACAGCCGACATGGCAATTGCAACAAGTGGGTTGTCTCAAAAAATGTTCGATGGTTTTTCTTAGCATGGTGGGCTTAAATAAGCATTGACACCACAAGGTCAATCGCTTGAATTAAAAAAATGATGTCCAACCATGTCAAATCGAATAAACTATTCAAAATGACAGCTGGAGGTCTGATGTCAAACTCAACAAAAATCCCATTGCTTTCTTCTCTTGGTGTGGCACTAACAGGATGTGCTGATCCAATCGCTGGAGATTGGGTCGCCGTAAAGGGTGGCGACAATACCTTTCCCTATACCATGGAGCAATGCTTTGGAAGTTATTACTCCTATTATGAATACAGCTATAGCTATGATGAGTACTGCTACTCTCAAACCATTGACTTGTGGATGACCATCGACGAGGAACTTGAGGGCACAATGGTAATGCTCATGTCTTACTCTTATGGAAGCTATGACTATCAAGACTCTGATCTTTACGATGTGATCGCTCAAAGCACAGGAGATGGGAAATATACCCTTTACAGTGATGCATTCGTTCTAGATTGCAAAATGAGTGACAATGTCACGATGAAATGTGAATCCGATGAAATCAACGATGACGATAATCCAGAAAGAGATCTATCGCCCCTGACCTTCTCGAAATCTGACGGCAAATCAGAATAACACATGGAAAACCGTGGGCAAAGCCCCAACAAGGCCCGTACGATCATTGGTTGTACGGGCTTTTTCGGTGACTGAAGTTCCAGTTAATTGCTGGGTTGAACGCGATAGATTGAACCCAGCTGCATGGTGTAACTGCTGTTGCTCGACTCCCCAGTCACAATGCTTTCATCGGACAAACACGCCGTGAGCACAAAGGCTGTATTGCTGGTTTGGCCTGCCGCAGCACACAGATTTGAACCCACTGCTTCTGCATTGTCCGCACCGACAACGGCCACTGCAGAGACGGTGGCACCATCCTCTAAACCATCATTGGGAGTCGCACTGCAGGTCCAGACCTCTCCATCGGCAATATCTGTCGCAAATACAGTGTCGGTTGTATTGGTCGTAAGAACGCCATCTACAGTCCATGAATAGGCTACTGTGACTGCATCTACATCTGCATCAGAAGTCTGAACAGTGCAAAGAATGTCATCTTGTCCAGCAACGGGATTGGTCGGTGAAACAAGGGGATTAAATGCCGATGGTGGAGTGTTGGCCACCACCATTGTGACTGAGTCAAGACTGGTTGAGGTCGACGAATCATTCGCACTTACCGTGACATACACATCATCGTCTCGATCAAAAAAACTGACACCGTCAAGGGTATCCGTCAAGTTTGCCGTTGTGTTGCTTTGAACCAATTGTGCACCTGAGCCGTCATTGACAATCCAATCAAATGTGTAGGTAAGTGCGTCACCATCTGGATCGATTGCTGATACTGTCGCTGTGGCAATGGAGTCGGTGTACAAAATGGATGGAGACACTGAAACCGAATTTACCACAGGTGGCGTATTGGCAATGGTGACTGAAGCCTCCGAGTAAGTTCCAACATCGAAACCGTCATCTGGGGTGACTCTACAAGTTAAAACATCACTTTGTTGAAATGGGCCAGAGATGGTTGAACTGGTCGAACTTTGAAGCTGACCACCTTTGTACCAAGCATAGCTAAGCGAGACGGGATCACCATCCAAATCACTGCTTGTCGCAGTACAGGTCAGAGTGTCTAGTGTGGAAGGGGCTATCGGAGATACACTGACAGAAAGCACCGTAGGGGGACTGTTTGAAATGGTCACCGATTGCTCTGTGTAAGGGCCATCAGTAATTCCGTCATTGGGTGTGACTTGAACGGTCCATATTTCACCACGGTTGGTCAAAGCATTGGACAAAATACTGCTGGAAACACCTTGGGCCACATTATTCTTAAGCCAATTGTAGGCGTAACTCACCGTTTGTCCATCGCCATCTGTCGACCCAGATGCGGTCGCAACCAAATCATCATCCGTATAAGCAGGATCTGGATTCAAACTCACAAATGGGGCCGTCGGAAGTGCATTAATGGTAATGACAAAAACTGCGTCAGAAAATAAACCATCTGTATCTCTTGCTGTCACAGTCATGGTGTGCACCCCAGAACTCAGAATGGTGCTTACAAACTGCGCAACACCAGAACTGCTTGGTCCCTGAGTGGAGATGAGACCATCAATATTGGACTCCCACTCCAATACAATCTCGGGGGGTAAATCTTCGTTGTCGGTGACTTCTGCTCGGAATGTCACGGCTTCACCTTGATTGAATAAAGAACCATCTAGCGGTGAAGTCATGACCAATTCAGGGGGAGTCCCAACCGTGTACACCACAAAATCAGAACAACTGGCACCCACCTCATCTGTGACTGTCATGGTGATGGTGTGCGTATTAACTGATAACGAATCATAAACAAAAGCAACTTCGCCAGATGAGTTTGGCGTGGAAGTGCCGATGAGACCATCCTTGTCTGAAGACCACTCAACAGACAACTCATTTGAAGGAATGTCCACATCGCTGGCAGACCCTTCAAAACGAACACTCTCGCTTTCTGGACCAGCTGATCCGTCTTGAGGCGAAACGATGTCACACAGAGGTTCACTGTTGGGTGGCCCAACCGTGATGGTAACTGTATCTGTTCCAATTCTTCCATTGGTATCTTCTGTACTCAATGTGATAAAATGATCCCCGGCAGTGAGATAACCAGAACCAGAGAACTCTCCATTTGAGTTGGGAGTAGCGTCGATCTGGAGTGCACCATCCAGACTCGAATCCCAAGTACTGACCAATTGGTCTGGATCATCTTCAGCGTCTGTCGATATTCCTGAAAATGTAATGAGTTGATCGCTGTAGTAAAGCCCATTTTCTGTGGGTCCAAGGACCTGGACCACGGGTGTAGCATTGACCTGAACATCAATAAGAATATTGTCAGAACCTGCACCTCCTGCAGGGTCTATGGCTTGAACACGGATGTCTTCCCAGTCGGCTTGAATGCCAACTTGGCACTGAACAATCCCATCCGCTGGAACGGTGGATTCTGAACAAATTACATCAGTACCAGAGTACCAAGTTACCAACAGTTCATCTTCAGCATGATTGGCATCGGAGATGGTCGCAATGAACGATACACTGTCCCCTTCCACGAAGGTGTGTCCATCAGAATGAGAAGTAATCTCAGCAACAGGCAACGAATTGAATACTTTGATGCTTTCTTCTGAACGGCATCCCATTATCAAGATACCCATAGACCAAATGACTGCCGCACGCATAACAACTTCCTTGTGCTGGATGGATACAAAGTTACAAAGTTTATCTTACACAAATTGAATCAAATTCTCCAACGATGATGTCACCTTCAACACAATTTGAAACACCTTAGGATGCGAAATGTTCGCTACTGATGGTGTGGACTTTGCCTTTTCACTTGCGATACTGATTGACGGTCAGTCATCCAAAAATAAAATTCGAACCAACTTGCATTGGAGCCAAGAGACAATGACACATCAACTGACCAAATTGTCTACCCGAGGATACCGTAAAGCAATGCATGATTAAACAAGACCAGCTCAATCAGAGTGAATGAGCTCGCCACGGAATGGACCTGAGTTTCGCACCAGAATGACATTGTCCAAACCTTGAATTAAACTTTGATACCGCTCCGCAAATGCTTTCTCTTCACCTTCATTGGGCAAAGCAAGTCCGAGCAAAACGAGATCGGTTTGAGCTGAGTCTTGGCGGATTAGCTCAGGTATACTTTGCCCTTCATTGGGTTTCAACACAATCGGTTCAGCATTAATCCGAGTGTCCTTGCAGATTCGATGTAGAGCCGCTTGGCGTTCGCCAATTTCAGCGCTATCGGAGACCACTGTCTTTAATCGAATACTGGAGCGACGCCATCGTCGACTCTGCATCAACAGATGTGCCAACAGCAGCATTAAATCCCCATTTTCTTGGGTACCTGACCACCACACATCGATGGTGCGCACTTCGGTATTTCGAAAACCAACCAATCGAGAAACCAAAATCGATTTCCCAAGCTGATCAAGTTGATGCATTAGTTGAGCAGCACTGAGTGGAAAGTCCGCTGCCGAAGGCCAACCAAGCATGACAGTGTTGGATTGCAGCCCAGCAATTCCGTTGGCTTGAGAAACAGTGAGAATACCACTCGAAATACTTGGGACCATGTCCACTTCACAAAATGCATCAATGCGTCGCTGAGTCAAAAACTGGTTCATCTCAGCAGCCTTTTGCTGAAGCTCTTTAGCATGCGCATCACCTTCATAAAGATGAGCCACAGTAACAATACCACGGCCAAGTGAGAAGTCGTCTGCCAACTCAATCATGGCAAGATTCTTGCGCACATCACTTGAAAACACCAATATGTGTGGACGCCAATTGCGACGATGTTCGATCATGTGTCGATGCGCCAACAAAGCCCACCTCGATACAGCCATCATCAGTCCGGCCCGCATGTCTCCCCAAGTGCTTTCAAGAGTCCGGCGAGACAGATAGAAATATATCCCCCCCTCAAGAATAATGGCAAGTAAAGAAGCGACCGGATTAATCAGCATC